>NZ_JBSRZW010000001.1:0-205253 GCF_054058015.1 Thermostichus sp. MS-CIW-30 | reverse complement strand
CCCAGTTCAACGCCTGCACAAAGGCATCCAAGGTCGCGTCCAACTTTGCGGCCTGCGACTGGGACACCTTGAGCTTACAGGAGACGGTCAGGACTCGGGTCATGGTTCTATCGTAACTTCCGCATTCCTCCCGACACTGACCCTACGGGTACAGTGCGGGGCTCCTGCGATTTCTAGCTGACGACGCGAACGGGATCCCCAGCGCCCGCAGCTGCTCAACCAGTTGCTCCAACAGCCTCATGGTTCAGCACTTCAGCCCACTGCGGTAGGTACTGGGAAAAATCTTGCTTTTTGACAAACCGAAAAGGCCCGGATAGGGATCCCCAGATCACTTGATCGGTCTCCGGATCCCGACCTTGATCCAAGCTGTGAAAGTAGTCGGCTCCGATCTCAAACTCGCTGTACAAATAGGTGGTTCTGCCTTTGCGTTCAACAATACAGCCTTTGCCGGGCAGGCTGCGGCCCCGATAGCAGGATCCCGTCCATTCCACTTGGGTGACACAGCCGGGCAAGAGTTCCAACTCCGCTGCTGTCAGACCGGCCAATTTCCCCTTCGCGTAAGCGTTGCTTAGCAACAACTCCCGACCGGCGCACCTGTAGGAGTCAGGAGCTGTCAGAGCATAGTTTTGAATCCGGATCCCATCTGGAGTATCGAAGAGGTGGATCACCCGCTGTCGGTAAGGCTGCTCAGGATAAATGTCGTACAGTTGCTCCACATAAAACCCCACCCCCTGCAACACCGACCAAGGCAAGGGACATTGGTACACATGAATGTTGGCAAACCAGACGGGCTCTGCGAGCGCCTGCTGCAGGTTGTTGAAGTGCCCTGCCATCCAGGTGGCCAGTTGGGCCAGTTGGGGGGAAACAGACATAGGTTCAGATGGATTCAATGGATTGAAATCGAGAAGATTCAGATCGAGCGCTCCTGATCCTGCAGACTTTGTCCAACTGTCAGGGACTCCGTCCCGATGGCGCACTCCATAACACACTCTACAAAACTACACCAGGGAATAGCTTGGTAGCCCTGTACTTGAGTGCGGGGTGGAAAAGCCCTTGGGCAACTTGATTTAAGGGAATTTAAGGGATTTAAGAGAGCATTGTTGCTTACCGTCACCCGCCCTGTCTCTGGCGGAGTTGTTGCCATGGGCAGGGGAACCGCAACCCTGTGGCGACGAGGCCGTTCGCGCCACTCGGACGGAGTTCTTGAAGGGGATTGGGTTGCAGGGACAGGCTAGAGTAGAGGAGCCGGACTCCTGTGCCTCTTGAGATCTCGTCTAAGATGGTATTGATGTCGGCCCTACCCATTCCGCTGCTGGGGCAATCCTTGTCTGCTCTGAAAGACTGGGCGGTTGCCCAAGGACAGCCGGCCTATCGCGGGCAACAACTGCATGCTTGGATCTACCAAAAAGGGATCCGCTCCCTGGAACAGGTGACGGTGTTTCCTAGGGCTTGGCGAGAGGCGGTGCAAAGCTACCCAGTGGGACGCTCGCGCATTGTGCAGCGGACAGAGGCCCGCGATGGTACTGTGAAGTTTCTGCTGGGGTTGGCGGATGGGCAGTTGATCGAAACGGTAGGGATCCCAACGGCCAAGCGTCTGACGGTCTGCGTCTCTTCTCAGGTGGGCTGCCCGATGGCCTGCGATTTCTGTGCCACCGGCAAGATGGGCTACCGGCGCAACCTAGAGCTGCACGAGATTCTGGATCAGGTGTTGACGGTGCAGGAAGATTTTGGCCGTCGCGTCAGCCATGTGGTCTTTATGGGCATGGGGGAACCCCTGCTCAACCGCGATACGGTGGTACAAGCCATCCGCAGCCTGAATCAAGATATCGGCATCGGCCAACGGCATATCACCCTCTCGACGGTGGGGGTACCCCGGCAAATTGCCTGGCTGGCGCAGCAGGATCTGCAAGTTACCCTGGCCGTCAGCTTGCATGCCCCCAATCAAGACCTGCGGCAGCAGTTGATCCCCTCGGCAGCCCACTACCCTCTGGATGCTCTGATCCAGGATTGCCGTGACTACATGCTGCGCACCGGGCGGCGAGTCAGTTTTGAATATACCCTGCTGTCGGGGGTCAACGATCTGCCCATTCATGCCCGCCAACTGGCGCAATTGCTGCAGCAGGCCAGCCGGTCAGGGGTGCAACTGCACGTGAACCTGATCCCTTACAACCCCATCTCTGAAGCTGACTATCAACGCCCCCACCCGACACGGGTCAGAGAGTTCGTCCGCCAGCTCGAACAGCACCAAGTGCGGGCCACTGTGCGCCAAACCCGTGGCTTGGATGGCAATGCCGCATGTGGTCAACTGCGGGGATCCTTCCTGCGTTCTTTGCCAGGGGATTTGTAATCGCCGCGCAACGCTTTTGCGAGTACATCAGCTCAGTCCGCAGGCGCATTTTAGCCAGGCGGCATCCTGTTCTGGCAAGGTGGCGTGGTGCATGACGTAAACCTGCCGGTGATACTCGTCCAGCCAGGCTCGCTGCGCCTCGTTCAACAGTTCCCAATCGATCAAGCGCCCATCAAAAGGGATCCAAGTCAGGGAGCGAAAGCCCATCCAGCCCTCCGGCTCGGGAATGGCAATCACCTCGTAGAGGTTCTCCAGGCGGATCCCACCCCATCCCGGCTGGTAGTAGCCCGGCTCGATGCTGTTGATCATGCCCACTTTGAGAGGGGTGCTGGCGCGGCGGTGGATCCCGTTGGGCCCCTCGTGGACATTCAAAAAGGCGCCGACACCGTGGCCGGTGCCATGGCCGTAATCCAGCCCGGCCTGCCAAAGGGTAGAGCGGGCGATCCCATCCAACGAGACTCCATAGGTGTCGGGGGGGAAGATCTGGCGGGCGCATTGAATGTGGGCCTTGAGCACCTCGGTATAGCGCCGCTTGCACAAGGGATCCGCGGGTTGCGAGCCAATCCAAACGGTGCGGGTATCGTCGGTGGTGCCCCCCAAGTAGTGGGATCCGGAGTCCAACAAAAACAGTTCGCCCGGCTGCAGCAGCTTTTGGGGATCCGGAGTGCTGTAGTGGATGATGGAGCTGTTGGCTCCTGCCCCGGCAATGGTGTTAAAGCTCAGGCCCACCCACTCCCCTTCCTCCCGGTAATGGGCCTCCATGATGGCGGCCACATCGGCTTCGCTGATGGGGATCCCCTGTTGGATTTGCCGGTCGATCCAGGCCAGGGTACGGATCTTGGCCCGGCTGGCTTTGCGGTTGGCCAGGCGCATCTGTTCCAGCTCGGTGGGGTTTTTCACGGCCTTGAGGGCTTCTACTGGGTGCTCCAGCTCGCGGCAGCTCGCATCCTGCAGCAGCTCTTGAGTGCCCTGGGTGGTCTGCTTGGGATCCAAGCCCACCGGCGCATAGCTCTTGGCCCATTGGGGCAGTTGTTGGCTGTAGGTCTCGTAGGGCCAGAGTTCCACCCCGGCTTCTGCCAGAAATTGCCGAGATGGGGGACTGAGCCGCTCCAGATCTGTGAATAGAGCCGCTCTATCTAGGCTGACCAAAGCATAGGCCCAAAACACTGGGTTGTAGGGGATGTCGGATCCCCGCAGGTTAAACAGCCAGGCCACCTGATCCAATTTGGTCAGGGGCAGCAGCCCCACCCGTTTGCGGCGCATCTCCTGCCGGACTTGGGCCAGCTTTTCTGCAGGGGTGGCCCCGCTTAGGTGGGTGGGTACCGAGTCAATGGGCCGGTCAAAGGGAGCGACAGGAGCGGATCCCTGAGCCAGCTTATCCACCAAGTTTTCCATGACCGGGATCAAGAGCACCCCTCCCGCTTGGGCATGGGCCTGCAACTGGCGATAGGTGGCCACCGCCACCGTAAAGGGATCCACCCCCAGGCGAAAGCCGGATCCCAGCTCTTCCACAATCTCCATCAGGCTGGGCTGATTCGGCAGACCTCCTTTGATCACTGTCAATAGATTGGGATCCACCTCCCGCTCCGCCTGTTCGTGATAGCGGGGATCTACCCACAGCCAAGCCCTGTCCCGGGTGATCAAGGCATCCCCCACCGAGCCGGTAAAGCCTGTGATCCACTGACGCCGCTTGCGATGTTCCGGCAAATACTCATTGAGATGCTCATCAGCAGAGGGAACCCAAAAGCCATCCAGATCTTGTTCTCGCAGAAGCTGGCGCAACTGCTGCAAACGGGCAGCAACATCCAGGCGGGGCAGGGTTTGGAGCATGGCAGAGGGGTAAAGCTAAACGGCCAGGCTATCGCCATTCTAAACAAGGTTGGGCCGCCCCCACTTCCCGCCTTCAGTGGTCGGCCATTTCAGATAGCAGCCAGATAGCAGCCAATACCTCCCTCTTCCCATGGGTGAGGGAAGAAATCCGCCAGCTCTAGCGCTCCTCAGGAAAACCCGCTTCCCGCCAAGCCCGCATGCCCCCATCCATCGAGATCACCCGACGATAGCCCATTTTCTGTAGATTATCGGCTGCCAACGCGGAGCGAAACCCGCCGCCGCAGTACAGGACGATCTCCGCTTCTTTGTCGGGGATCACCTTCTCGATGTCCCGCTCAATGATCCCTTTGCTCAAATGGATGGCTCCGGCAGCATGGCCAGCCTGCCACTCCGACTCTTCCCGCACATCCACAAAATAAAAGCGATCCCCTTGCAGTTGTTTTTGCCTGACCTGCTCGACTGTCAGTTCTTGGATGCGGCTTTTGGCCTCGTTGACCAGGGCCAAGAAAGCTGGAGAGTGCTGGGGAGCCATGGAGAACAGGCGCTATGAGCCAAAGCTTATTCCAATCGATCTTATCTGGTCTGGACTTTGGGATCCCAACTGCCCTAAGGCTAGACTGGGATCCAGATTTGCCGGCTGGAGGCCCATGGCTTGAAATCCCGATCTAACTTTCCGCAACTGCTTTGGCCCCTTGCTCTGGCCGTGAGCTGGAGCATCCCCCTTGGATTGACAGCCGGTCACGTCAGCCGGACGGAGTCCTCGGCTTGGGCCCAAGCTGCCCCGATGCCCCTAGAAAGTGGGATCCAGCGGCAAGTTTCCAGCCCACCGCCAGCCGCCCTGGTGGAGTGGCTAAGCCAGCAGGTGGCCGCCGCCAACCGGCGGGATTTGCCAGGGGTGATGGCCGGCTACAGCCCCGACTTCCGCCACCGAGATGGGCTGGACCGGGAAGAGGTGGAAGGTGCCATCCGCAAGCTGTGGAGCTCTCATCCCAAGCTCACCTATTCGGCCCAGATCCTCTCCTGGCGGCAGGTGGGCCCTGAGATTGTTGCCGATATTCTCAGCCAAGTAGAGGGATCCCAATCCTCGGTGCGGGGGGACTTTCAGGTAGAAGCCTCTGCCCTGGTGCGCAATCGCTATCGCCCGGATCCAGCCAATCCCGGACAACTGCTGTTGATTGACCAAGAAGTGCTGCGGGAGGCCAGCACCCTCACCTCTGGATCTGCCCCTCCCACCGTCACCTTGAACCTGCCGGAGGTGGTCAAACCGGGATCCACCTATTCGCTGCAGGCGATTGTGGCAGAGCCTCTCACCCACTCTTTGTTGTTGGGCGCCGTTGCCGAACAACCCGTTGCCGGGGTGGGCTACCCAGAGGTGACCTCGTTTGCTCTCGAACCTCTACAGGCCGGAGGGATCTTCCTACAGGCAGATGCTCCGCAAGAACCCCGTTCTGAGTGGATTTCTGTGATGTTGGTTAACCAAACCGGCATCACGCTGGAGAGTCGGCGTCTTATCGTCAGCGATCGCTTGGCTCTGGAGGGATCCCTGGCCATCCCCACCGTCCCTTAGGAAATCTTCAGGATGATGAGGAATGGCTCTGGGGTAATCTGGACAGGCAGTTGAGCTTGTTAAGATGGGAAACTATGCGCCCCTCAGCTTGTTTGCTTTCTGGTGCTGGCCCTATTTTTGAGCGGTTGCGATAGCGGCGACTCCCTTGGTGCTCCGGTGGTGGATCGCCCCACTCCTGCCAGCAATTGACCGAACAATCCCGAGGGGTCTCGAAAGGTTGGGTCGAGGTGTCTTGAAAGGACCCAACCTCAAGAAACATTGACATCTTTAGACGCCCGTCCATTCCAAGCCCCGCTACAGCTATCTGCAAAACTATCCGCTCTCTCCCACCCCCAAGGCAACAACAGGCGGTCAGGGAAAGAGCGGTCTAGCGGGCCTTCAACTGGAACCTGACTGCCGGGAGGAACTCCAAGCGAGCCAGAACGTGAAGACTCTTCAGCAGACTGAAGGATCTAAGTTCAGACCGTTAGAGAACAGCC
Source organism: Thermostichus sp. MS-CIW-30 (assembly GCF_054058015.1). Classification (NCBI taxonomy): domain Bacteria; kingdom Bacillati; phylum Cyanobacteriota; class Cyanophyceae; order Thermostichales; family Thermostichaceae; genus Thermostichus; species Thermostichus sp. MS-CIW-30. The sequence continues at coordinate 199,030 of NZ_JBSRZW010000001.1, read as the reverse complement.
CCGGCGCACAGCCGGCTGAACCCAACTTGACGACCCTTACAACTACTACTATCTGGCATCCGCAGGAACCTCCCTTACTAAACGACACCCTGAGACTAGCACAAATCTTTTCTTGTTTTCTCGATCAGGGAGTTCATGCGGTGGTTTGTTGGAGCCGTTTGAGAGCTCCAGGCGCTCTGGGTGACCGTGGGCTTCGGATCCCCTGTCCCACAAGAGGGGTGAGGGATGGACTGCTGAGGATAAGGCAACAGCGTAGGATAGAAGGACGCCCTCTAGTTGGCTCGAGTTGCCGTGGACTACAGCCGTGGACTACAAAAGTACCCTCAACCTGCCCCAAACTCAGTTTCCCATGCGGGCAGAGGCCGCCAAGAGAGAACCCGCCATTCAAGCCTTTTGGCAGGAAGAGCAAATCTACCAGCGCCTTGCCGACCACAATCCTGGGGATCCCTTTGTCCTGCACGATGGACCGCCCTACGCCAATGGCGATATCCACATGGGCACCACCCTCAACAAGATCCTCAAGGACATTGTGAACAAGTACCACATCTTGCAAGGGCGCAAGGTGCGCTACGTGCCCGGCTGGGATTGCCACGGCCTGCCCATCGAACTGAAAGTGTTGCAAAGCCTCACCCCGCAGGAGCGGGAAAACCTCACCCCTCTGCAGCTGCGACAAAAAGCCAAGGAGTACGCCCTGCACTACGTTGATGTGCAGCGGGCCAGTTTTCAGCGCCTGGGGGTATGGGGATCCTGGGATCGGCCCTACCTGACGCTGTCGCCGGAGTACGAAGCCGCACAGATTGAGGTGTTTGGACAAATGGCCCTCAAGGGCTACATCTACCGCGGCCTCAAACCCGTCCACTGGAGCCCCAGCTCCCAGACGGCTCTGGCGGAAGCGGAGCTGGAGTACCCCGACAACCACATCTCCCCCAGCATCTACGTGGCCTTTCCCCTGCAGAGCCTGAGCCCGGCGGCGCAGCCGGTTTTGGAGCCTTTCATGCCGGGCCTGCGGGCAGCCATCTGGACCACCACCCCTTGGACGATCCCGGCCAACCTGGCTCTCTGCTTTAACCCCAAGCTCACCTATGCAGTTGTGGAGTCTCCCCGCTTCGGCCTGCTGTTGATCGCCGCCGATCTGCGGGAGCGGCTGGAGAAGGTTCTGGAGACGCCTCTGGAGATCAAGGCCACCCTGCCGGGATCCGCCCTGGAATACAGTCAAGGACGGCACCCCCTCTTCGACCGCACCAGCCTCTGCGTGCTGGGGGACTATGTCACCACCGAGTCCGGCACCGGCATTGTGCACACAGCTCCGGGGCATGGGGAAGATGACTTCAAAACCGGCCAAAAGTATGGTCTGCCCATTCTCAGCCCTGTGGACGATCAGGGGAGATTTACCGCCGAGGCCGGATCCCAGTTCGTCGGGTTGGATGTGCTCTCCAAGAAGCCGGAGACCAGCGGCAATGCTGCTGTCATCCAGGCTCTGCAGGCTGCGGGGGCTTTGCTCAAGGAAGAGCCCTACAACCACAAATATCCCTACGACTGGCGCACGAAAGAGCCAACGATTTTCCGGGCCACCGAGCAGTGGTTTGCGTCTGTAGCTGGCTTCCGGGAGCTGGCCCTGCAGGCCATTAAAACCGTGAAATGGATCCCGGCCATCGGGGAGAACCGCATCACTGCTATGGTGTCGGAGCGCTCGGATTGGTGTATTTCCCGCCAGCGGGCTTGGGGCGTGCCCATCCCCGTCTTTTACGACGAAGAAACCGGCGAGGTTCTGCTCACCGCCGAGACCCTCGACCACATCAAGGCCATTTTTGCCCAGGAGGGATCCGACGCCTGGTGGCAGCGCCCGGTGGAGGAGTTGCTGCCGGAGAAGTACCGCCACAATGGCCGCACCTACCGCAAAGGGATGGACACCATGGACGTGTGGTTTGACTCCGGCTCTTCCTGGGCGGCAGTGGCCAAGGCGCAGGGGTTGGGCTACCCGGTGGATCTGTATTTGGAAGGCTCCGACCAACACCGAGGCTGGTTCCAATCCAGTTTGCTTACCTCCGTGGCCGTCAACGGCCATGCCCCCTACAAGGCGGTGCTCACCCATGGGTTTGTGCTGGACGAGAAAGGCCAGAAAATGAGCAAGTCCCTGGGCAATGTCATCGATCCGCTGGTGTTAATCAACGGCGGCAAAGATCCCCAGACGGATCCCGCCTACGGGGCGGATGTGCTGCGCCTGTGGGTCTCCAGTGTGGACTACTCCGGGGATGTGCCGCTGGGTAAGACCATTCTTGGGCAAATGGCGGATGTATATCGCAAAATCCGCAACACAGCTCGCTTTTTACTGAGCAACCTCTACGACTTCAATCCAACTCAGGATGCCGTTCCTTTTGAAGCCTTGACGGAGTTGGATCGCTACATTCTGCACCGCCTGCACGAGGTGGGATCCGAGATCGGCGAATCTTTTGCAAGCTATCAGTTCTACCGCTTTTTCCAGGCGATTCAGAACTTCTGTGTGGTGGATCTCTCCAACTTTTACCTGGATATTGGCAAGGATCGCCTCTACATCAGCCATGCCCAAAGTCTACGGCGGCGCCAATGTCAAACGGTGCTCTCCCTGTTGCTGGAGAACTTGGCCAAGGCCATCGCCCCCGTTCTCTCCCACCTGGCCGAAGAGATTTGGAGCCATCTGCCCTATCCCAAGCCCACCCGTTCGGTGTTTGAGGGGGGGTGGATGAAGCTGCCGGAGCACTGGCGGGATCCCCAGTTGGCGGCCATTTGGGAGCAGCTGCGAGAGGTGCGCCAAGAGGTGAACAAGGCTCTGGAGCAAGCCCGTACCGGTCGCGTTAGCGGGACGGAGTCCTTTAAGCCCATCGGCGCTTCCACCGAGGCCAAGGTAATCCTGAAGGTAGCGGATCCCAGCCTATACGCTCTTTTGCAGGAGCGGGCTGCCGAGTTGCGCTACTTGTTCATCACCTCACAGGTGGAACTGGAGAAAACCTCAGGTCAAGGCTTGGAGGTCTCTGTTTTTCCGGCTGACGGCCAAAAGTGCGTGCGCTGCTGGAACTATTCCACCCGTGTGGGGGAATTTGCCGAACATCCAGAGCTGTGTGAGCGTTGTGTAGCCGCTCTGGCCGGGGAGTTTTGAATTCGGGACCCCGTCCCGCTGGCGGGAAGGGATCCCCCTCTTTGAATTGGCTCTTTCTCCGGACAGGTCTTGTCGGCCTTCTTCGGGATCAAGGGGCAGAGCTGCGGGATGGGATCCCCTCGACATGGGTGTGCAACACCTTGCCGCACAGGGTTTTCTCCAGCCAGGGAGTCGCTGGCGATCGGGAGTGGAGAGTGGCAACAGAAACCGTCCAAGGGTGGGTGGGATCAAACAGCACCCAGTCGCTGTGGGGGGTGAGGGTGGGCGGATCTAGGTTTAGGCAGCGGGCCGGGTACAGGCTGAGGGCAGACCACAGTTGCAGCGCTGTCAGGGATCCCGTTGCCACCAAATGGTGCCACAGCAGCGGTAGAGCCAGCTCCAGGCCCATCGCCCCCGGCGGGGCATCGGCAAAGGGCAGGGTTTTCTCTTCGTAGGTGTAGGGGTGGTGATCCGTCGCGATCCCCAGGCTGCCGGAACGGATCCCGGCGATCAGAGCCTCCCGGTCGCCGGCGCTGGGAAGAGGGGGCAGAAGGCGAAGGTGGGGATCGTAGCGATGCTCAAGGACGGCCTCTTCGGACAAGATCAGGTGCATCCAAGTGGTGCTGGCGGTAACCGGCAGTCCTTCGGCTTGGGCCTGTTGGATCAGCTCCAGGCTGCGGGCTTGGCTCAGGCGCATAATATGCACAGGCGGAGGGGAAGGAACGCTCCTGATCACCTCCAAGAGACGGGCCAGAGCGGCAGTTTCGGCACTGGCAGGGATCCCTTTCAGCCCTAGGCGCAGCGCCCAGATCCCTTCGTAAAGGCTGCCTTGCCCGGCCAAGGTGGGATCCCAGGCCCAGAGCAGCAGGGGTTTCTTCCCCAGCCGCAAATACTCCAGAGCCCGCCGCAGCAGAGCCAGGGAGCGCAGCGGCTGAACTTCTGCAAAACCAACTGCTCCCGCTTGCGCCAGTTCTCCCCAGGGGGTTGGAGTTTCTCCTTGGCCACCCACGCTCAGGGCAGCCCAGGGCAGCCAGCGGGGATCCCCACGTTGGCGGGGGTAGCGGTTCAGGTGTTCCGGGTGATCCAGCACCGGAAATAGGCCGGTTCCAGGAAGGGGGGTGGGCAGAAGCCCCACCTGGGTAAAGCCTCCCGCCAAAGCCGCTGCAGCCAAAGAGGTCAGGGTTTCCCGACTGTGGGCCAGAAAGTGCTCCGCACCGCTTACGCGACCGCTGCCAACCCCCTCGCCGCTGTGGGCATACAGATCCAGCAAACCCGGCCCCACTACCCAACCTGAGCCATTGATGGTGGGGATATCGGCAGGGATCCCTGCCGGCTCGGTGGCCCGCAGACGACCCTCCTGCAACCACACATCGGTTACTTCATCCCGCTGGCGCCAAGGATCCAACAGGCGCACTCCCTGGAGATGCACATTTTGTCCTGTTAGTCGTCCTGTTAGCTCGCGGAGAGGGGATGAGCCCATCTTTACAAAGCTCCAGCGGTGGTGCAGTCCAAGATCTGGCCCGACAGATGGGTGGTGAGGTTCAACACCTTCAAAACCGGGGCACCCTCCTTGCCTTCTGGATAGTCGATCACCGTAATGGCGCCATTCCCCTGCTTGAAGATCCAAAAGGCTTGGGGGGAAAGGTCGAACAACTGACAGATGATCGCCTTGTTGATGGCATCGTGGGCAACAACAACCGCCGTGCCCTGAGGAAACTGGGCTGCGGTGATGGCCAAAAGCTCCTGCCAGGCCAAGCGAGTGCGCTCCCACACCTGGTGAAGGTTTTCCCCATTGGGCATCTGCACACTGGCGGGATCCCGTTGCCAGCGCTCCAGCTCGCCGGGGTATTCAGCTTCGACTTCGCTTTGCAGCTTGCCCTCCCAGTCGCCGTGGCAGATCTCTTGCAAGTCGGGCATTGGGCGCAAAATGAGGTTGCTGTGGTTGCTGCAGATGGCATCGGCTGTGGCCCAAGGGCGCTTCAGGGGGCTGGAGAAGGCCAGTTGCAGAGGTTGAGTGGCCAAAAATTCTGCCACCTTGGCTGCCTGTTCCTCCCCGGTGGCATTGAGGGGGATATCCCGCTGCCCTTGAAAACGGCGCTCTCGGTTCCATTGGGTTTCCCCATGCCGCACCAGCAAGATGCGCATCCCCTGCTTGCGCTTGGGCAGGGCTTGGCCGAGGTGAGCGGTGATGTTCAGAGATTCCAGTTGTGGCGGCCCCTGCAGGCCCTCGGGAAAATTGAGAACGCTGATGGCGCAGTTATCCTGCCCAAGGCGGTGATAGTGGTGTGGCCCCAGGCCGATGGCGGTGCTGACCAGGGCGCGATTGATGCCGCTGTGGCCCACGATGAGGATATTGAGGGGCTGCCTTGGGGAGGGATCCGCTCCATGGTTCCAGGGGCCCGAAGCCGATTGCAGATGGAAAGCCAGCATTTCCCAAAACCCCTGCGCCTGCTGCCAGAGATCCCGCACCGGAAAGCGGCCCTCTAGCTCCAGGGTGTCGGGATGGTGCCGCCACAGGTGGTAATCTTCGGGGTATTTCTCCTGCACCTCGGCAAAGGTCAGCCCTTCCCAGGCCGTCAGGTCGATCTCCCGCAGTTGATCGGTGATGTGCAGAGGGATCCCTTCTCGGTCTTTCAAAAGGATGCGAGCTGTCTCGAGGGCGCGAGACAGGGGGCTGCAATAGGCGCAATCCAACGGGATCCCGGCCAGGGCCTCGGCTACACGCTGCGCCTGCCCTTCTCCAGTGGGGGTGAGCCGGGAGAGATCGGAGCGGCCTTGAATGCGATTTTCCAGGTTGAAGGTGCTCTCACCATGGCGCACGATCAAGATGCGCAGGGCAGGCTGGTCGCGGTAGCGGGACGGAGTCCTTGCCATCGCTTGCACGGACTTACTCATCGCAGTAGCGGGACGGAGTCCTTAGAACACCTTCTAGAGTACCGCCACTGGGCGGCGCTCGCCTTCGTCAATTCACCGGTTGGGCTGCCGACTGAGGCGTATTTGGGCTGGTCGCCGCTTGTGATGGGGGCATCTTTGGAGAATGGCCGCGCTGCGTTTCCGCTGGCAGAGGTTTTGGTTGAATGGACGTTGGCGAAGGGGGCCGGCTTGGTGCTCCTTGCCCTTGTTGTGGTGCTGTTGGCGCAGTTTTTCCCTCCACTGCTCCCTCAGGAGAGCCCCCTGCCACCGATAGAATCCGAGAAGACAAAGTGTAGGATCCCTGAAGGCGGATCCCTCTTGCCTGGACAAGCGCTGCCATGGTTTCTCCACAATTGGCTTGGGATCCCGGATCCCTGACCGAAAGCCCCAACCCGGCCACAGCCGAGATCGACCGTCTCAGCACCTTGGAACTGGTGAAACGGATCAACGCTGAGGATCGGCGGGTGCCGGAAGCGGTGGCTGCTCAAGCAGAGCCGATTGCCCAAGCCATCGATGCCATTGCCGAGCGGATGAGTCGCGGCGGGCGGCTGATCTATATCGGGGCAGGAACCTCAGGTCGGCTGGGGGTGCTGGATGCGGCTGAGTGCCCGCCCACTTTTGGCACTTCCCCCACCCAGGTGGTGGCTTTGATTGCCGGGGGGGAAAGGGCCCTGACCCAGGCGGTAGAAGGCGCAGAGGACGACGCAGAAGCGGCTGCCCGCGCTCTGGAGAGTCTCCACCTCCAAGCTCAAGATAGTGTGGTGGGAATTGCTGCCAGCGGTCGTACCCCCTATGTGCTGGGTGGGATCCAAGCCGCCAGAAGTATTGGGGCGCTCACGATTGGCCTGGCCTGTAACCACCCTTCCCCGCTAACCGAGCAGGTGGACATTGCCATTGCCCCTTTGGTGGGGCCGGAGGTGATCCTCGGATCCACCCGCATGAAAGCCGGCACAGCCCAAAAGCTGGTGTTGAACACGATCTCCACCGGGGTGATGATCCGCTTGGGCAAGACTTATGGCAACCTGATGGTGGATCTCCAGGCCAGCAATGCCAAGCTCAAGCAGCGGGCGGAGCGAATGGTGGCCCTAGCCTGCGATCTGGATCCCGCCGCGGCTGCCCAATTGCTGCAGGCTTGTGATGGAGAGGTCAAAACCGCCATCCTTGTGGCCTTGCTGGGGTGCTCTGCTCAAGAGGCCCGTCAGCACTTGCAACAGGCCCAGGGCAACATTCGCCAGGTGCTTGATTCCGTTCTGGCGCAGCGGCGGTGACAATAGTTGAATGGCTTGTCCATGAGCGTTTGCGGCTACCTCTACACGCCTTCCCATGCTCCTTTGCCGGAACAGGAGTTGGCCTGGCTCCAGGGGCGAGGGGCCGATCCCATCCTGCACGATTGGGGATCCCGAACCTATCTGGAGGAGCTGTTCCGACGCATCACAGCCGGCTGGGTGCAGGAAGTGCTGCTCTTGCGCCTGGCGGATCTGGGGGATCGGGCGGATGAAATCCACGAGCGGCTGCTGCAAATCCAACACTCCGGGATCCGCCTCAGCTTGGTCACCGAATCCGGTCTGCAAACCCCCACCGAGGCTGCCGATTGGATCCCCCTGCTGGCCGAGATCCCCCATCAGTTGCAAAGCCGCCGCCTCTGCTGCAGCCAAGCCCAAAACCGCCTGGCGGGCAAACCCCCCCCTGGCCCTGCCCCCTTTGGCTACCGCCGCGAAGGGGAACGCTACGTGCTGGATCGCCGGCAGGCCAGCATCGTTCAGGATTTTTTCCAGCACTTTCTCCTCTACGGATCCCTGCGGCAGGCGGTGCGCTTCTTGGAGGAAAAACACCACAAGCGGATTTCTGTGGCCACCGGACGCAACTGGCTGCTCAACCCGGTATACCGCGGGGATCTGGCCTATGCCGACGGCACCACCCTGCGGGACACTCACCCGGCCCTTCTCAGCCGCACGGAAGCCGCCCAGATCGATCGCTGGCTCAAACGCAACCAAGGGATCCCTCGCCGCAGCGCCAGTGCTCCCCGCGCTTTGGCCGGCCTGGTTCATTGCTGCGCTTGTGGCAGCCTTCTGCGCATTGTGCAAACCACCCCTCGCAAGGGGAAAAAGAACGGATCCCCCTACCTCTATCTGCGCTGCCAAACCTGTCGCTACAGCCTCCCCTACACCGAAGTCCTGCAGGAGGTGATCCGGCAGGTGTGCGAACAACTGCCCCAACGCGCCCAGACGCTGGATCGACAAGCCCTCACCCAAGTCCGCCAAGAGCTGCAAGCCCAAATCCAGGCCAACGCCGAGCGGCTGCGGCAATTGGAAGAGCTGCAGCAATCTGGACTAATGGACGAGGCCTCCCTGGCCCAGCGTCGCTACCAGTTGCGAGCAGAGACGGCCCGCTTGGCCCAAAAGCTGGAGCAACTCCCCCCCGCCAACCTCACCCAGACCATCCAAACCCTCTCCATCCCGCCCTTCTGGCAAGACCTCAGCGAGACCGAACGGCGTGCCTACCTGCGGGAATTCCTGCGCAGGATCGAGGTGGATTCTGCAGGAGCGGTGCGAGTTACTTTTGCCTTCGATCCCTGAGAGCGAAGGGTTCCCCCCACCTTCCCCCCAGAATTGAGATCATTCTTGATTCTTTCTCAGCCCAGACCTGCCTCAGCGCCAAGCCAAGAGGACGGGATCAGCGCCATGGCATAGCTGAATCCTTCCCGATTTGGGTGAATTGTCATCTGGAATTGTTTTCTTTTGATCACTGATGAAAGTATATCTAAAACTAAAATCGGGAAAAACATCAAAAATCGACTTGAGAAGCCCTGGGAACTTTCTTAGGACCATTTGCAAGATCTGGGAACTTCTAGCTTTTTGAGGGATCCACCTTTATCCTTCGCAACAGTTCTCAGGGGGCGGGTTGGCTGCCGATAATGTCCTTTGTCCGCCCCATGGAGGAACGCGCTGTGAAGTTGGCAGTTTACGGAAAAGGTGGGATCGGCAAATCCACCACCAGTTGCAACATCTCGGTGGCCTTGGCCAGGCGGGGCAAAAAGGTCTTGCAGATTGGCTGTGATCCCAAGCACGATAGCACCTTCACCCTGACCGGCTTTCTCATCCCCACCATCATCGACACTCTGGAAGCCAAGGGCTATCACCACGAAGACATCTACCCAGAAGATGTGATCTACCGCGGCTACGGCGGCGTGGACTGCGTGGAAGCGGGTGGGCCCCCGGCAGGGGCCGGCTGTGGCGGCTATGTGGTGGGGGAAACCGTCAAACTCCTGAAGGAGCTGAACGCCTTCGATGAGTACGATGTCATCCTCTTCGATGTGCTGGGGGATGTGGTGTGCGGCGGTTTTGCGGCTCCCCTCAACTACGCCGACTACTGCCTGATCGTAACCGACAACGGCTTTGATGCCCTGTTTGCCGCCAATCGGATTGCTGCCTCGGTGCGAGAAAAGGCCAAAACCCGCAAGCTGCGGTTGGCCGGGCTGATCGGCAATCGCACCAGTAAGCGGGATCTGATTGACAAATACGTCTCGGCAGTTCCCATGCCGGTTATCGAGGTGCTTCCCCTCATTGAAGATATTCGCGTCTCGCGGGTCAAGGGCAAAACCCTCTTCGAGATGGCGGAAACCGATCCCAGCCTGGAGCCTGTCTGCCAGTACTACCTGAACATCGCCGATGAGCTGCTGGCCCGTCCGGAAGGGATCGTGCCCCAACCTGCCGAAGATCGGGAGCTGTTTGCTTTGCTCTCCGACTTTTACAACACTCCAGCCCGCCAACTGGCCTTGGTGTAAGGGATCCCCTGCCGGCTTGGGCAGTGTGTCCAAAGATGAAGCCACTGTTTCGGAAAACCGTCGCAAACCTTATCAATTTGTTGTCCGATCCGCTTTCCACTCCAAGATGGATCCTGCAGGGATCCCTGGGGATCCCGCTTTGGGAAGGAAATGGCACAGGAGTTGGATATGCAAGGACAAGAGCAACCCACCGTCGTGATTACCGGAGCTTCCTCGGGTGTTGGCCTATACTCAGCTTTGGCCTTGGCCAAGCGCGGCTGGCACGTGGTGATGGCCTGTCGGGATCTGGACAAAGCCTACCGGGTGGCCCAACAAGTGGGGATCCCCCAGGGCAGCTATACCCTGATGCAGATCGATCTGGCCAGCTTGGCCAGCGTGCGGCGGTTTGTCGAGCAGTTCCGCAACTGGGGCCGTTCCTTGGACGCCTTGGTCTGCAATGCCGCCATCTACATGCCCCTGCTCAAGCAGCCCCTGCGCAGCCCGGAAGAATATGAGCTGACCATGGCCACCAACCATCTGGGGCATTTCTTGCTCTGCCATTTGATGTTGGAGGATCTGAAACGCTCCACCTATCCAGATCGGCGGCTGGTGATCTTGGGCACGGTTACCCACAATCCCAAAGAGCTGGGGGGTAAGATCCCACCCCAACCCCACCTGGGGGATCTGCGGGGGTTTGCCCAGGGCTTCAAGGATCCCATCAGCATGGCCGATGGCGGCAAATTCGATCCGGTGAAAGCCTACAAAGACAGCAAAGTCTGCAATATCCTCACCATGCGCGAGCTACACCGTCGCTTCCATGAGAGCACTGGCATCACCTTCCTCTCCCTCTATCCGGGGTGTGTAGCCACCACGGCTCTGTTCCGCCATCACTATCCCCTGTTTCAAAAACTTTTCCCCTGGTTTCAAAAAAACATCACGGGCGGATTTGTTTCTCAGGAATTGGCCGGAGAGCGGGTGGCCCAAGTGGTGGCCGATCCCGAGTTTCGTCGGTCGGGGTTCTACTGGAGCTGGGGCAACCGGCAACGCAAGAATGCCAAGCCCTTTAACCAAGAAGTCTCTGACGAGGCGGCGGACGATGCCAAGGCCAAATTGCTTTGGGATCTCAGCGAAAAATTGGTGGGTGTGCCCCAGTTGGTAGCCCTCTAGTTGGCAACGTTCCCTTCTTTTATGTTTTTAGGAGACGAGCATGAATGCTGCTTTGGATAGTGCCAATGCCCTTAACTTTCAGTGCGAAACCGGCAACTACCATACCTTTTGCCCGATTAGTTGTGTAGCTTGGCTTTATCAAAAAATTGAAGACAGCTTCTTTTTGGTCATCGGCACCAAAACCTGTGGCTACTTTCTGCAAAACGCCATGGGGGTGATGATCTTTGCCGAGCCCCGCTATGCCATGGCCGAGCTGGAAGAGGGGGATATCAGCGCCAAGCTGAATGACTACGAGGAGCTGAAGCGGCTGTGCCTGCAAATTCAACGAGATCGCAATCCCAGCGTGATTGTTTGGATCGGCACCTGCACCACCGAGATCATCAAAATGGATCTGGAGGGCCTAGCCCAGAAGCTGGAAGGGGAGATCGGGATCCCGATTGTGGTGGCACGGGCCAATGGCCTCGACTACGCTTTTACCCAAGGGGAAGACACGGTTTTGGCCTCGATGGCTCAACGCTGCCCAGAGCAGGTGCGGGCAGAGGAGCAGGAAACCCGCGGGGGTCTCCAGGCGCTTTTTTACGGGCTCCGCTCCGGAAAAAAGAAAGAGGAGGAAGGCTTCCACAAGCATCCCCCCTTGGTGATCTTCGGCTCGGTGCCCGATCCGGTGGTGACCCAACTCACCCTGGAGCTGAAGAAACACGGGATCCGCGTCTCCGGCTGGTTGCCGGCCAAACGCTATGGAGAGCTGCCGGCCATCGAGCCGGGCACCTATGTGGTGGGGGTGAATCCTTTCCTCAGCCGCACGGCCACCACGCTGGTACGCCGCAAAAAGGCTAAGCTCATCACCGCTCCTTTTCCCATCGGGCCGGATGGCACCCGCGCCTGGATAGAAGCCATTGCCCGCGAGCTGGGGATCCCAACTCAAGGCTTGGCAGAGCGGGAAGCGGAAGTGTGGAGCCATCCCCAAGTTCGGGATTATCTGGAGCTGCTGCGGGGCAAGAGCGTTTTCTTCATGGGCGATAACCTGCTGGAGATCTCGCTGGCCCGTTTCCTGGTGCGCTGTGGCATGACGGTGCAGGAAATTGGGATCCCTTACATGGACAAACGCTACCAAGCGGCTGAGCTGGCCCTCTTGGAGCGCACCTGCGAAGAGATGGGAGTGCCCAAGCCCACCATCGTAGAAAAGCCGGATAACTACAACCAAATCCAGCGCATCAAGGTCCTGCAGCCGGATCTGGTGATCACAGGTATGGCCCACGCCAACCCCCTAGAGGCACGGGGGATAACCACCAAGTGGTCGGTGGAGTTCACCTTCGCCCAGATCCACGGCTTCGGCAACACCCAGGCTCTGCTGGAGCTGGTGACCCGACCGCTGCGGCGCAATGCTGCCCTCAAAGGCTTGGGTTGGGAACGGTTGGTGCGGGAAGAAGCCCCTGTCTAACCTTCCGGCTCTTCGTTGTCAAACAGTAGACCGTCCAGGTGATCTGGCAGTTGCTGCCGGTCGATCCAGACCATGCCCGCCAGAATAGCTTCGGCCTCGTTTTGAAAGTAGCCGTAGGCTTTGGTGCCAATCTCCGACTCGCAAGAGCCATCTTGCTGGAGCAGTCGGCAGCGAAAGATAAACCCCTTCTCTGTAGCTTGGGTGGTGATGCTGATACATTTACGCTGAACACTGCTGAACATCACTGTTCAACTATGCAGCGATAGCATTCTGTTTGTTTCCAACCAGAATGGCGGTATCCCGCAAAGCTTTGAGTAGAATACCCAAAGCGCAGTTTCCGTGTCGTCTTACTACCAATTTTCTGCTTTGCTTTGGCTACCATGTTGGCAGACTCGAAAGTAAACAGAAAGATCAACTGGTAGTAATCCGTACTGAACATATTATACATTATTTTCAGTATAGTTGAGCTTATTATTGACTAGAGTCATGCTCCAGTTGCGGTGGATGTGCTCGGCCATAGCAGGGATCCCGGCTCGCGAGGGGGTAATTGTCAACTCAGAGGGTGCTCAACACCTCTCGCGCGGCGGCTAGGGTTTTCTCCACATCGGCCTCTGTGTGGGCCAGGGAGGTGAAGCCGGCCTCAAATTGCGAGGGCGCCAGATAGACTCCCCGCTCCAACATGCCGCGATGGAAGCGGGCAAATTTCTGCAGATCGGAAGTCTTGGCCTCTTCGTAGTTGCGCACTGGGCCGGCAGTAAAAAAGAAGCCAAACATGCCGGGCAGATAGCCCCCGCACATCTCATGCCCCGTTTCCCGTGCGATCTGCAATAGCCCTGTTGCCAACTTCTCGGTAATCCGCTCCAGGTACTCGTAGGTGCCCGGACGACGCAAAATATCCAGCGTCTGGATCCCTGCTGTCATGGCCAGGGGGTTGCCGGAAAGAGTCCCTGCCTGATACATCGGCCCCGCTGGAGCCACCATTTCCATAATTTCTCGCCGACCGCCGTAGGCCCCCACCGGCAGGCCGCCGCCGATGACCTTGCCCAGGGTCGTTAAATCGGGGATGACCCCAAACTTGGCCTGTACACCGCCATAGCTGATGCGAAAGCCGGTCATCACCTCGTCAAATACCAGCAGGGCCCCGTACTTTTGGGTGAGATCTCGCAAGCCTTCCAAGAAGCCCGGCTGGGGGGGAATAAAGCCGGCATTGCCCACCACCGGCTCTAGGATGACTCCGGCAATGGAGTCGGGGTGCTGTTCAAACAGGGCCTTGACTGCCTCCAGGTCGTTGTAGGGAGCCGTCAGCGTAGCGCTGGTAGCTGCCTTGGGCACCCCCGGCGAGTCTGGCAAGCCCAGCGTGGCCACCCCCGAACCGGCCTTCACCAAGAACATGTCCGCATGGCCGTGGTAGCAGCCCTCAAACTTGATCACCTTTTCCCGACCGGTATAGGCCCGCATCAAGCGCAGCACCGCCATGCAAGCTTCGGTGCCGGAATTGACAAAGCGCACCATCTCCACACTGGGCACCGCCTCAATGACCCGCTCCGCCAGCTCATTTTCCAGAACGCAAGGGGCGCCGAAGCTGGTGCCTTTCTCCAAAGCTCGGCGCAGAGCCTCAATGACCTCGGGGTGAGCGTGGCCAACAATCGCCGGCCCCCAACTGCCGATGTAGTCGATGTATTGGTTGCCGTCCACATCCCAGGCGTAGGCCCCTGAGACACGGTCGAACACGACGGGATCCCCGCCCACCGACTTGAAGGCGCGCACCGGAGAACTCACTCCCCCCGGCATGAGGCTTTGTGCCCGGGCAAAAACCTGCTTGGAGCGGGTGGTGTTAAACGAGGTGGAGTGGAGAGTGCTGGTCATAGAGCATAAGGAGCTTTCAACGCATTACCAAGGCTAGCAAGCAAGGGAGCTTTCTGGTGAGCCCTTTTACCGACCATGAAACTACAAACCCATTCCCGCCAGCGTGTCGATCACCTGCTCCAGGATCAGGGTGAGGTTGGGATGGGAGGTCTCGAACAGGCCCAGCGCCTCTCCAATGCGATCCCTGGGGCCTTGGCTCGGTTTGCTCTCGGTCGGGGATCCCAGATCGGCCAGCACCGCCTCCACTTCCTGGCGAATGGCGGCAATTTGCTGTCGCTGCTTTTCATCCAAGCCAGGGGTTTTTTGCAGCTCAACATCCAGATCGTGCAGCAGTTGTCGCAGTTTCGATTCGGCCATTCTGTAAAGAGACCTTAACGACTTGAGAACCGATTGAGTTTTGACCACCCTGCCTCGATCATACGGCCTGATGGGTTGAAGCAGGGATCTCTTTGTCCAAGGTCTGAGGGCGGGTGAGGCGACGAAGGTGAACTTTGACCGCCGGGGATCCCAGCATTGGAGCAACCTTTGTAGGATGGGCGGTAGAGTCTATCCCCATGTCTGCCCTATGTCTGAGCTGGCATTGGCCCTAGTAGGGGCGGCTGTTGCTGCTGCCCTTTTCGTTGGGATTTTCGTCTGGGAACAAAGACGCAGCCAAGAATTGCTGCAGCGGTGGGCGGCAAAGCAGGGCTACTCCCTGTTGAGCCAGGAGGCACGGTACTGGCGGCTGGGGCCTTTTTCCGGGAGCACTTCCAAGTATCAACGGGTATTCCGTGTGCGGATACGGGATCCGTGGGGGCAAGAACGCACCGGCTGGGTGAGGTTAGGGAACTGGTGGCTGGGGCTTTTGTCGGATCAGGCTGAGGAGCGGTGGGAGTAGGCTGGGATTGAACCACAGAAGGGGAAAGCAATGAACGGGATCAGGGGTTGGAAAGGGCTGAAGGGGGTAGCGTGGCTGGGCCTGGTACTGGCGGTGGCCCTGTTGGGTTGGAACATAATCGCCGGAGGTGGAGCGATGGCCAGTCCCGCTGAGGGATCCCGAATGTTGACGGTTACAGGGCAGGGATCGGTCTCGGTGGAGAACTCCATTGCCCTCATTCGCTTGGGGGTGGTGATCCAGGGGGAGACGGCGCAATCGGTACAACAACAGGTGGCAGAACGCTCAGAGCGGCTGGTCAATCGCCTCAAGGAGCTGCAAGTAAGCGCTCTGCAAACCACCGGCATTTCCCTCTACCCGCAATACGACTACCGGGATGGCCAGCCTCGCCTAACGGGTGTGCAGGGGCAAAACAGTCTGCAATTCGAGGTGCCTGTGGCCAGAGCCGGGCAAGTGCTGGACGAAGCTGTGGCCGCCGGAGCCACCCAGGTGGAATCGGTCAGTTTCCGGGCCGATGAAGCCACCCTGTTGGAGGCGCGCAGCCGCGCCCTAACCCAAGCCGTGAAAGATGCCCAACGTCAAGCCCAGGATGTGCTGGGGGCCTTGAACCTGAGCATCCGCTCCGTCGAGCGCATCCAGATTCAGAGCGATGGCTACATGATCCCGCCGCCGATCCCCTTTGCCCGCGCCGACTATGCCCGTCTAGAAACGGCATCCACACCGGTGGAGGGGGGACAGCAAACCGTGCGCGCCCAAGTCACCCTCGAGCTCCGTTACTGAGCCTCTGCTCTGTTGCCTGGAATGATTCACAAATGTTCACCGCATGGATTTCAGCTCTCCCGCCAAAAGATTCCTACTCAGGGCAAGCCTTGGACAGCAACAGACACCGGCTCCGCAATGATCCGTCAATAATCCAATTACTTGGTTATGGTCATTCCAAACTAGATTGAGACACTCCCCAGGCGTTCCGCACTGCTGCCCAAGCGCTCCGTGCTGCCCAAGCGCTCCGTGCTGCTTCTGGAAACCACCCTCACCCCCAACCCCTCCCCCAGAAGGAGTCAGCCCTCACCCCCAACCCCTCTCCCTCTGGGAGAGGGGAGTTGGGAAGCGATGCAACAGAAATGTTTCATTCCTGTTTATTTAAATGACTATAATTTAACCAACTCGGCAAAGTTGAAGCGGCTGCTGTTTGCTACCGCATTAGAATAACGATGGAAAGTTGCGGGTAGTTTGCTTTCCCGGATTTTCTCGCCATCCTGCCTCAGTTTGTCTATGGATCCCAGACCGGAGAGCGCTAGTGCAGCTCCTGCGCCTGAGAAGGCGAAACTCGTCTCTGGCAGAAGTCAAGACGGCAGTCTGCAAGCCCGTGTACTGATTGTGGATGATAGCTACATGGTGGCAGAGATGCTGTCCAACTTTTTGGGCAAGCAGGGCTGCAGTATTTCTTATGCTTTGGATGGCCTCTCCGCGCTGGAGCAAATTCGCCGCCAACCCCCAGATCTGATCATTGCCGATTGGGTCATGCCCTCCCTGAACGGCCTAGACCTGTGCCGTCAACTGCGGCAACTGCCGGAATATGCTTGGGTGTACTACATCATTATGACTGCCCGCGAGGGCAACGATAGCATGGAGCGGGCTTTGGAGGCAGGCGCCGATGAGTTTCTTTCCAAACCCTTTCAGGCTGCAGAGCTGCTGACGCGGGTGCGGGCAGGGCTGCGCATTGTAGAAAGTCGCCGCCAGCAATATCTGCTCAAAACTGGGCAAAAATCTCCTCCCTCTCCCCCCAAGTCGATTGGTTTGGAGGTGGGTAACCGTCAGGATTTGGTGGCTCGTTTGCCGCTGCGGGTGGCCCAGGCCCGTGCCCAATCGGAACCCCTCAGCTTGTTTGTGCTGCGCTTGGCCAACCTCGGTTCTCTGGCACAAGAGCTGGAAGCCGACGGTCGGGGTGCTCTTCTCAAGCTGTTTAGAGAGCGCCTGGCCAATAACCTGCGCGATGGAGACGACCTGTTTTGCTACGACGAGGGGCAGTTTATCATTCTGCTGCCGGGGAGCACCTTGGCTGCTGCGCAAATGGCTGCCGAACGCTGCTGTCAGCGGATGATTCAGGATCCCTTTGTGGTGAATGGGCGGGCGCTGCCGGTGCAGCTCCAGTTTGGAGCGGCCAGCCTCATGGACAGCGATGATCCCAAGGGGGTGGCTCTGTTGCGTCGGGCTGCCCAGGCTATGCGAGATAGCAGGAATGTGCACAGCTCGGTGGTGACTGCTCCCCATCCCATCCCAGTTTCCGACCGCGTCAGCGGAACGGAGTCCTCAGAGCTGCTGAAACGCCTGCAGCGTCTGGAAAAAGAAAACGCCGAACTGCGCCGAGAGCTGGAGACTCGCCTCAGGCAGATTGAGGATCTCCGCCAACACCATCAAGAGCTGAGTCGAAAGATGCAGGCTCCTGCACCGGAACTGTCCACAGCGGGATCCCTGGCCCATAGACCCTTGCGCTTGCGGCGGCGAAAACTCCGGCAGCTTTGTCTGAAGCGTCAACTGAGCCGTAGAAGACCGCGCCTGGCCTTGGGGCGGCTGAGCAGGTAGTGATGGGCTGAGCGAACGGGAGAGACGGAAGGGAGGTGCAAAAGGCTATGATGGGCATTCTTCAGGGTCAAGTGGCCGGATCTGGGATCTGGAGACCGGCAGGAAGATGGTTCCTAAACAACATTGAGCTCATCTTGACGGCGGTAGGAATAGGGGTGATTCTGCTAAGTGGTTTTGTGGCCAGCCGCAGCGCTTTTAAGGACTCGGTCCCGCTGACGCGAACGGTGGAGATGGCAACGGCGGTCAGCGCCACTTTGGTAGGGGTCGTCCACGGGATCCTCTTTTGGCTGTTGCGACGGCGACAAAGATGGGTAAGGCAGGAGGCAATCCGACAGATTCGGGAAATGCTGGAAGATTTGGGCAAAAACCGCCTGCAAACCATCAAGATGAGCTTATACATGGTGCAGATCCATCAACCGGAGCAGGAAGAGCGAACCCGAAAAAGCTTTGACCGCGTTTATCAGATCCTGGCGGAGATGAGCACCTTGATCGACCACATTTCGGAAGAATCGTTGGCCGGCTGGCGCCATCGCTACCGGCAGACTCTGCAGCGGGTTGAGTCGGAGTCTTAGTAGTTTTTAAATCGTCTTTAAATCTTGAGTGGCTTAAGGGATCCCTTGAGGAGTTGGCTGAGCCGGTGGACGGTCGGATTTCGGGAAGTACCCAATTGCTCGGTCTAATCGGGGATCCGGTGGCCCACAGCTTATCCCCAGCCATGCACAATGCTGCTTTGGCAGCTATGGGGGAAAACTATTGCTATGTGCCGTTTCCGGTGGCTCCAAAACACTTGGCGGCGGCGGTGGCAGGGCTGGCGGCCATTGGGGTGCGGGGGTTTAATGTGACGATTCCTCACAAACAGGCCATTCTCCCTTTGCTCGATCAGATTGAATCGCGGGCAGCAGCGGTGGGGGCGGTGAATACGGTTTACCCCTTGCCAGAGGGCGGGTGGGCGGGCACCAATACCGATATCGATGGCTTTGTGCAGCCTTTGCTGGGTCTGGAAAAAGGGATCCCTACTCTCATTCTGGGATCCGGGGGGGCAGCGCGGGCGGCCATCCAAGGCTGTTTGGAGTTGGGGCTGGGGCCGGTGCGGGTGGCGGGGCGATCCCCCAACCCATTGCTGGCCTTGCAACAGACCTGGCCTCAGGTGGAGACGGTGAACTGGGCGGAGTTGAATTGCTACCTGTCTCAGACGCGGCTTTTGGTCAACACCACCCCCGTGGGCATGCACAAGCCGGGATCCCCTGGCGGTCAGGAGCTCTCTCCCCTGAGCCGGGAGCAACTGGGCCTGCTGTCTCCGGGTGCCATCGTCTACGACCTGATCTATGTGCCGGATCCCACTCCTCTGCTGCGGATGGCCGCCGAGTTGGGACATACCCCCATCAGTGGACTAGAGATGCTGGTTCACCAGGGGGCCAAGGCTCTATCGCTTTGGCTGGGAGGCAAGCCTGTGCCAGTAGAGGTGATGCGGCAGGCAGCTCAACACCAGTTGGCCCAGGTTTAGGGTCACTCCAGGCCAGTTGGAAGCCCTCTCTCAAGGTGTAATGAGATAACAACAACTACCGGGCTAGCAATCCAAGGTTGTTTCCCGCTCCCAGGGCGTGATCTGACGGTTGTATTCCTGCCACTGTTGGCGTTTGAGCTTGAGGTAGGCATTTACAAAGGGATCCCCAAGCCTGCTGCGGAACAGGGTGTTTTGGTCTAAATGGTTGAGGGCTTCGACCAGAGAGCCGGGCAACGTTGGGGCATTGGGGAGGGGATCGGTGTAGGCGTTGTTGTCACAGCGGGGGCCAGGATCCCGTTGGTGTTGGATCCCGTCCAGGCCGGCGGCAATGAGACCGGCAGCCAAAAGATAGGGATTGGCAGCAGCATCGGCCAAACGCAGTTCAAACCGCCCGGCATCCGGGATCCGAATGGCGTGGGTGCGATTATTGCCGCTGTAGCTGATCGTATTGGGAGACCAGGTGGCCCCAGAGAGGGTGACAGGGGCATTGAGGCGACGATAAGAATTGACCGTTGGGTTGGTGAGGGCACACAAAGCAGGCGCATGGTGCAGCACCCCGCCGATGAAGTGATAGGCCAGTTGAGAAAGCCCCAATTCCCCTTGGGGATCGGCGAATAGGTTTTGCTCCCCCTGCCAAAGAGAAATATGGGTGTGGCAGCCGTTGCCCGTCAGATGAGCAAAGGGTTTGGGCATAAAGGTGGCCCGGTAGCCATGCTTTTCGGCAATGCTTTTCACCATGTATTTGAAAAAGGCGTGGCGATCAGCCGTAACTAGGGCATCGTCAAACCGCCAGTTCATTTCAAATTGGCCGTTGGCATCTTCGTGATCGTTTTGATAGGGATCCCAGCCCAGCTTCTGCATGCCATCGCAGATGTCCCGGATCACCGAGAAACGCCGCATCAAACTTTGCTGGTCATAGCAGGGCTTGGCCTGCCGATCCCGCTCATCGGAAATGGCCCACTCTTCTGGCGACAGAAGCATGAACTCGCATTCGATCCCCGTCTTGACTTGAAAGCCCATAGCTTCTGCTTGGGACAACACCTTCTTCAATACCCAGCGGGGGGTTTGTGGCAAGGGATCCCCGTTGACCTGAATTAGATCGGCAGGCATCCAGGCCACTTCCGGCTGCCAGGGCAGTTGAAACAAGCGCTCGCGCTCCGGCTGGGCAAACACATCGGGGTCTGCAGGCGTCAAGTCCAACCAGGCAGCAAACCCGGCAAATCCAGCCTGACCCTCTGCCATGAAGTCGATAGCTGAGGCAGGCACCAGCTTGGCCCGTTGGATCCCAAACAGGTCGGTAAAAGAGAGCAGAAAGTAGCCGATCCCTTGGGCGCGGGCAATTTCAGAAAGCGGCTGTGTCATGCACCCAAGCTAGGTCTTGGCCTCAGGTAGAGATGTGTCTTTCCGCACAAAAATGAATCTTTATCAGAAGAGATGGCTAGGGAGACAAGCACCGCTTTTGAGTACCGAGGAGTGAGAAGGGAGGAGTGAGAAGTGAGGAGGAGGAGTCTCTTCTCTTCGCTCTTTCCTCTCTCCTCTCTCCTCTCTTCTCAATAGGCATGAAGGCCGCTCCCTTAGTGAATTAGGATGGGAAAGCGTGGTTTTCCGCTTGTTCTTCTGTTGGGTAGGTCTGGAGCAGCGCAGATGGCAGTTTACGAGGGCAATTTTGTTCAGACGGAGGATCTGCGTCTAGCCATCGTCATCGGTCGGTTTAACGACCTAATCACCGGCAAATTGTTAGAAGGGTGCCAGGACGCGCTGAAGCGGCATGGTGTGGATGTCGGCCCGGAGAGCAAGCAGGTGGACTACTACTGGGTGCCCGGCAGTTTTGAGGTGCCTTTGCTGGCCCACCAACTGGCCCAATCTCGCCGTTATGACGCCATCATCTGCCTGGGGGCAGTGATTCGCGGGCAAACTCCCCACTTCGACTATGTGGCGGCGGAGGTCTCCAAAGGCATTGCGGCGGCAGGATTTCGTACCGGCGTGCCGGTTATTTTCGGGATCATCACCGCCGATACCCTGCAGCAGGCTCTGGAGCGGGCCGGGGTCAAGAGCAACAAAGGTTGGGAATACGCCATGAGTGCCCTGGAGATGGCGACGCTGATGCGCCAAGTTGCCCCCGTGCTCCAAGGCAGCTACGGCCACAGCGGCAACGGGGCCGGATCCCGTCCGTCTCTGCCCGGTGGAGCGGAAGCCCTGCAGTCTACCCTGGACAGCGCTGCCTATTGAGGGCGGGTGAGGCGAGTCAGCACTTCGTTGGAGCGCTGCACAAAGGCCCGCGCGGCTGCTGGATCAAAGCTTTTCTGGGTAATCAAAGCCAAATCGTAGATATGATTGCAGATGAGGTGAACCAAGTCGGGATCCCGCCCCCGATCGGCAAGAGATTGCAGGTTTTGGATGAGGGGATGGGCCGTGTTCAGAACCAGGGTGTGCTCTTCCAGAAACTCCAGCGGCTTTTGCTGGATGACGGCGTTGAGCTCCTGCAGGCGCCGCAGCGTCTCCGGCAGCAAGATCATGGCCGGAACCGACTCCGATTTAAGGGCTTCTGCTTGGATCTGCAACTTGTCTTTGCCCAGGGCTTGTCGGAAGAGATCGATCAACTTTTGGCTGCGGGTTTTTTGCGTTACCGGGTCAACAATTTCGGCGGCTTTGTCTTTATCCACCAGCGTTTCATCCAGCTCAGAGTCCACCCGCTTAAATTGGATCCCTTCTTCTTTGTATTCCCGCTCCAAAAAGCTGCTGAAGTGGCTGTCGATCCAGCTATCCAGCATGATCACTTCCAGTCCTTGAGAGCGGTGGAGATCGATGTAGGCACTCTGGGCAGCCTCATCGGTGGCGTAGTAAACTCGCTTGTTTTGCTTGTCGCGGGTGCGCTCCAGGTACGCTTTCAGGGTCACATATTCGGGTTTGTCAGCAGGGGATCCGGCCACTCGGAAAATGAGAATATCCTTAATCTGGGCAAAGAACTTGTCGTTGTTCATCGCCCCAAACTTCATAAAGAGGCTGATGTCGGGCCAGACCTTGACGTATTTTTCGTAATCTTCCCTGTACAGTTCATTGAGACGATCCGCCACCTTTTTGGCAACGTGATCCCCAATGCGTCTTACGGTGCGGTCATTTTGCAAGAAGCTGCGAGAGACGTTGAGGGGAATATCCGGACTGTCGATGGCCCCCCGCAGAGGTAGGAGGAACTTGGGGATAACTTCCTCACAGTTATCTTGGACAAAGACTTGATTGCAGAACAGCTTGACTTGACCCTTGGTGGGATCAATATCCGGGCGCAACTTGGGGAAATAGAGGATCCCTTGCACGATGAAGGGATAGTCGGTGTTGATGTGTACCCAGAAGTGGGGATCCTCTTGGAAGGGGTAGAGGTAGCGATAAAACTCTAGGTAATCCTCATCTTTGAGTTCGGAAGGTGAAGTTCTCCACAGGGGCTTTTGCTTGTTGATCACTTCCCCGTTTAACTTGATGGGAACGGGGATGAAATCGCAGTATTTACGAACCAATTCCCGAATGCGGCTTGGCTCCAGGTATTCTTCGTTTTCGGGGGTGATGTAAAGGGTAACGGTGGTGCCGATGCTGGAGCGCTCAGAATCGGAGAGGGTAAAAGTAGTGGTGCCGTCACAAGCCCACTTCACCGGCGTGCTGCCGGGCCGATAGGAGAGGGTGTCGATCTCCACCCGCTGCGACACCATAAAAGAGGAGTAGAATCCTAGACCAAAGTGGCCAATGATTGCTTGCTCTGCGTCTTTGCCCTTGTACTTTTGAATGAACTCTTCAGCGCTGGAAAAAGCCACCTGGTTGATGTATTTTTTCACTTCCTCGGCAGTCATGCCAATGCCGTTATCGGCCACCGCTAAGGTCTTGGCCTCCTTGTTGAGGGCAATCGTAATCTCCGGCTCTGGGAGATCTGCCACTTCGCCGGCAAGGCTGGCCATCTTCAGCTTGGTGATGGCATCAGCAGCATTGGAGATCAGCTCCCGCAAGAAGATCTCTCGATCCGAGTAGAGAGACTGCTTGATGATGGGAAAGATGTTCTCGGTGTGGATGGTGATGGATCCCTGTTCCAGCACGGTCATAGGTGGCTCAGCACTCAAACAAGCTCAGTGCTAATCTACAGAGACCGAAAAGTCCCCGACAAGCAGGCTCTTTTTCGGAAATCCGCACTCGCAACCGAACCGGCTCTCTAGAGCTGAGCGGCTCCGGGCGGAGCTTGGGCTTGGCCGTTCCCATCAGTGGTGCGGAGCGCTTCATCCAAAGCAAGTTGTTGGGCCCAATCCTGGCCGACTCGAATGGTGACATCGGAGTTGAGAACGCCGGTGGACTCTACCCGCATCTCTCCTAGGCCGACGGCGGCGCGGATCTGTTTGGCTCCTTCGCGATCCCCGCTCTGGGCGAGGATCTCCGTTTGCTGCAGCACCTGGGTGCTGTCTTCCACAGCAAAAGCATGGACGTATCCTTGTCTCACCAATTCTTGCACCATACGGCGGGCCATCCCCGGCTCTCCGGTTGCGTTTTGCACGGCTATGCGCAGGCGGTGTGGAGGAATGCGGGCTACCTCTGCCTCCAGGCCAAAGTGGGAGACGGCCACCCGTCGGATCCCGGCTGGATCCGGCAGCCAGTAGCTGGTGGAAAATTCTCCCGGCTGACTGAAGCGGCCCGGCAACAGCACCAGGTCGATGCGATCGCCCCCAGAGGTGAGGACAAACTTGGCCAAGCTCAGAACCTCTTCCCAGGTGAGGTTGGTATCGAGGTTGGTGCGGATAACCTGCAAAATCTTTGGGATCCGCGGCCAGACAGCAGGGGAGAGCAGTTCCCGGCTCAGGGCCCGCAGCAATTCCTGTTGCCGTTGCACCCGACCGATATCCCCCAATCCCAGGTGATCGCGGCGAAAGCGGGCAAAGTGGTGGGCTTGTTCCCCGTTGAGGCGTTGCCAGCCGGGTTCCAGGTGGATAAACAACTGCTGGGTGTGATCTGCGTACTGCATCGGTTCCGGCACGTAGATTTCCACGCCGCCCACCGCATCGATCAGCTCTTCCAGAGCGTCGGTATTGAGGCGAATGTAGCGGTCAATCGGGATCCCACCCATCAAGTGGCTGACCACCTGGGCCGCCAGCGCCGGGCCCCCTGCCAAGTTGGCAGCATTGATCTTGGCCACACCAAAGCCAGGCAAGCGCACACGAGTGTCGCGGGGGATGGACAAAACGGTAATCCGCCGCGCCTGGGGATCAAAGCGGGCCAAGAGAATGGTGTCGCTGCGGGTGTGGAAGCGATCTCGCTCTGTGGGCAAGGGCAGGGTGGGATCCGGGTTGTCCGTGCCGAGAATGAGGATATGCAACGAGCGATCCAGAGCCGCAGCCCGTAAGGCATCGGGACGGAAGGCTTCTTGTTCTGCAGGTGTGAGGGAAGTTGGGATCACCTGACGGGGCAACATCACGGCCAGGAGGGCACCGGCAGAACCCGCCAACACAGCCGTGAACCCCAACAACAGCCAGAGGATCCCCTGACGAATGGCCTGCTGACGAGCTGCGCGGACACGGTCAGGACGGGGGGGATAGTGGAAGGAGGGCATCAGGTCAGACCAGGTCTCGCGAGCGCGTACAGGAAAGGGTGTACTGTCTGGGTGGTGTTGCCAACTCCACCAATTCAAGGCCATGTTACCCTATCCTCAGTTTTCAGAGTTGTCTGGATCCAACTTCAGCGAGGTAGCAGTCGCCACAGGGGGATCCCTGCAGCCGTTGTCGGGAAAGTCAGAGGTGCATCTTTGGCTGCAGACAGTCCCCCCGTTGGAGAAGTTGCTCCCCCAGCTCGGCCTTCTTTCCCCTGAAGAATGTCGGCGGGCAGAGCGTTTACAACTGCCGGCAGATCGGCGCCGCTTTCTGGCCGGTCGTCTTGGGTTGCGGAGCTTGCTCAGCCGCTACAGCGGCATTCCGCCCCAGGGGATCCCCCTCGACCACAGTTCTACCGGCAAACCCTACTGGCGGGATCCACCCCTGCCGCTGCAGTTTAACCTCAGCCACTCCCACGAGCGCGTCCTGATCGGCCTGAGATGGCAATACCGCATTGGAGTGGATCTGGAATGGGTTCGACCTGTGCTCCGCTGGCAGCGCATCGCCCAACGCTACTTTTCGGCTGCCGAGCAAGTCCGTTTGGCCAACTGTCCAGCTCCAGAGCGGGATGCCCTCTTCTTCCAAATGTGGACACAAAAGGAGGCGCTCCTGAAGGGAACAGGCAGGGGTCTGGCCGGCTCTGCAGCTTTGGGCGAGGACTCCCGCTGGGTGACCTTACCGCTTCAGGTTGCCGGTGGCTACGCCGCTGCGGTAGCCCTTGAAATAAGGAAAGACGGAGAGGAAGCCCCAGCCGTGCAGCTCTACGAGGATGTGGATGGCTAGACAGGGCAGAAGGGAATCAAAACCTCTCCGCCTAGAGATGCTATCTTGAATTTCCAGGCTACTCGCAGAGGAGTGAGAAGGGAGGAGTGAGAAGTGAGAAGGAGAAATCTCTTCTCTTTGCTCTTTTCTCTCTCCTCGTTGCTCTTTTCTCTTTGCTCTTTCCTCTCTCCTCGTTGTTGCAATGTTAAACAGGTTCTGTCATTTCCTGGTGCTGGGAATCTGGCTATCGGCCCTCATGATTGGGATCCCTGGCCTGGCGCAGGCGCGGGATCTCTCCAGACAAACGCCGCAGGAGAAGGTTATTGAGTTGGGTACTGCCGACAATCAGTTGGTGTTTGCGCCCAAGGAACTGTCTTTTCACAACGGCAGCCTCTACCGTCTTCGCCTGAGCAACCCCAGCCAATTGAAACATTATTTCAGCGCCAAAGATTTTGCCGATGCCGTTTGGACCCGTAAGTTGGACGTGGCCGGCGTGGAAATTAAGGGCCAGATCCGAGAATTGGAACTGAAGCCAGGCGCTTCGGTGGAGTGGCAATTTATTCCCCTGAAATCTGGAGTCTACGCTTTGGTTTGCACCATTCCCGGCCATGCAGAAGCAGGTATGGTGGGGCAGATTACCATCGGCGATTGAGATCCTCTTCCTGGGCTACCCGGCCAAAAGGGGATAGAAAAGAGAAAGACGCTGCCAGGCCAATCCATGAAAAACCCGCTCACGCCCAAAGCCCTTCGCGCTGCCGACGCGAACGCGGAACACTGGACTCGGGGATGCCAGGCAGCCCCCCCTCGAAAGAGCAGGCTCTCCCTTTCGGAACGGGTTGCTGGCTATGCCATAGCGCTTCTCTCCCTCACTGCTGTCCACGGGATCCGCTACTACAACGAACCACAACTGACCGTCGGCAGCCGCTCCCCGCAGACGTTTCTTGCCCCTGCTGCGGCGGAGATTGAAGATGTGGAGGCTACCCAGGCCCGACAAGCTGAGGCGCGGCGGCGGGTGGTTCAGGCCCTTAAAATCAACAGCACCGCCAACGACAGCATGCGGCAAAATCTGGAGGCTCTCCTGGCTGAGGTGGAGGCCATCCGCCAAGAGGCAGGTTCTCTGCCCTATGTTTCTGTCCAGTTGCTGTCTCTGCCAACGCAGATCTATCTGCGCCAGCTTTCCCCAGAGGAGTGGGAACTCCTTCAGGCTCGCGCCCGACAAGAGGCCATCCGCGCCCGTGCAGCCACCCCATCTCCTTTGGAAGAGCCTTCTTCGGGGCGACCGGAGCAGCTTCCTCCGGAGCAGCGGGCCAAGCAAGAGCTTGTCGAGGTTTGGCAGCGGGTCTGGTTGGACGGATCGGCCACCCAGATGGCGGCGACGGATCCCTATACCCAGTTGATTGCCCAGGTGGAAGCGGCGCAACGGCGCTATCAAGCGGCTTTGCCGGCTCTGGAGCAGCTCACCCCCCCTGTTCCGGCCACAGTTCTCAACTTGGCAGATGCGGATTGGCAGCATTTGCAAACCTTGAGCCGGCGGGTCTTGGAGCGCCTGCAGAAGATAGGGATTGTGGATGGCCTGCCCCGCGAAGTTCGCGCCGAAGGGATCCAAGCCCAACTGGACGATTTGATTTTTCCGGTCAATGCTGCCCAACGACAGGAGCTGCAGGCCCTAGTCTATCAGTGGCTGCAGCAGGTGCTCATTCCCAATGTGGAGGTGGATCCCCAGCGCACCGAGCAGCGCATTCGCGCCGAGCTGGAAAAAGTCGAGCCGGTTCTGATCTCGGTTGCCGAGAACCAGGTGATCGTGCGAGCAGATCAGCTCATCACTCCCGAAATTTTTCTCATCTTGGACCACTTTGGGCTCACCCAGCGCGGGATCAACGTCTGGGGCTTGGTGGGGGTGGCCGGCGTGATGGGCATGGGCCTGGCTGTCTTTGTGCCTCTGCAACAACGCTTGAGGCCGGGATTGCGCCGCCGGGATCGGGTGTTGATCCTCATAGTTTCCCTGACCGCTCCCCTTTTGGCGGCCTTGTTCAAGCTGGAGTTCAGCTCCCTGCCGGCAGTGGGGCTGTTGCTGGGCAGTTTTTACGGGGCAGGGCTGGGCTTGGTGGTGGTGGTAGGCCAGGCGCTGTTTTTGCCCTTGGTCTCCCCTGTCAACCTGCTCACCCTTGTACCCTTGCTCTCCGGCAGCGTGGTGGCCTCTGCCCTGGCCGGGCGTTCCCGTTCCCGCGAAGAGCTGGCCTTGTTGGGAGGAGGAGCGGCAGCGGTGCAGATGCTGGCCTACGGGGCGGTTAGCTTGGCCACCACCGGTGGCATCGACCTGTTGGCCATGGCTTTGGCAGGGGGAACCAGCTTGGGATGGAGCATTGTTGCCCTGGGAGCCAGCCCCTACCTGGAGCGCCTATTTGACTTAGCCACCCCCATTCGTCTGATCGAGTTGAGCAATCCCAATCGCACGCTGCTGCGGCGGCTGGCTGCAGAGGCCCCCGGCACCTTCCAGCACACTCTGCTTGTGGCCACTTTGGCAGAACGGGCTGCCCAGAAGCTGAACCTCAACGTGGAGCTGGTGCGCACCGGCACTCTTTACCACGACATCGGCAAGATGCTGCAGGCCCGCTACTTCATCGAGAACCAGATGGGCAGCCTCAACCCCCACACCCAACTGGACGATCCCTATCGCAGTGCTCAGATTATCAAGGCCCACGTCAGCGATGGCTTGCGCCTGGCCAAGCAATATAATCTGCCTACCGCCGTCCAGGCGTTTATCCCTGAGCACCAGGGGACGATCCTGATTGCCTATTTCTACCATCAAGCCCAGATGAAAGCCGGGGGTCAGCCCGTACCCGAAGAGCCGTTCCGCTACGATGGCCCGATCCCCCAGAGCAAGGAGACGGGGGTGGTGATGATGGCCGATGCCTGTGAAGCCGCCCTGCGCAGCATGACTCTGAGCGATGGCTTCGGCCCCGATGTGGTCGAGCGGGCAAAAGCTGTTGTCCGCAAAATTGCCCAGGCCCGTTGGCAAGATGGCCAGTTGGTTGATAGTGGGCTGACGCTGGAGGATTTGGAGGTGGTGGCAGACGCTTTCGTGGAGGTCTGGCGGGAATCCAACCACGAGCGCATTCCTTATCCCAGTTTCACCCCTGCCCCCTCGCTGCCTGAGACTCCTTCTGCTCAGGCCCAGATCCCGGTGTTGATGAGCCCCTCTACGGGATCCCCTTAGCCAAGTAACCTCTTCCCGAAGAAGCTGGGTAGGTAGAGAAAGGTCTAGCCCTGCGGCTCATCGATCAGTACGATAGGGGATCGTTCTGTGGATCCAATGTGAACCAAGGCAGTCCTAGGATTTGCAGCCCTAGGCGGAGGATTTTTGTTTTATTGTTTTTGGATGGCCTGCTGAATGCTTCATGGAGCTCCTACTTCCTCTGCCGATCCCAAAGCTTCTGCAGCTCCTTTTCAGATTCCACCTCTGTCTCAGTCCAGCCCTGTCCAACTGTCGCTGGTCATTCCCACCTACAACGAAGCCTCTAGCATTGGCAGCTTGGTCAGACAATTGTGCGCCCACCTCGACACGATTCTACCGGGGGCCTATGAGCTGATTGTGGTGGATGACAACAGCCCGGATCACACCGCCAAGTTGGCCCAGGAGCTGCAGGAGGAGTTTCCCCAACTCAGCGTTATCTGCCGGCAGCGGGAACGGGGCCTGGCTACAGCAGTGGTGCGAGGATGGCAGGCTGCCCGCGGAGAGGTGCTGGGGGTTATGGATGGGGATTTGCAGCATCCGCCGGAGATTGTCCTCAAATTGTGGCCGCTCATCCAGAAAGGGGCAGATTTGGTGGTGGGCAGCCGCTATGCACCATCGGGAGGGGTGAGCCACTGGAGCCTGGGCCGGCGCATTGTCTCCCGCGGGGCCCAATGGATTGGGCTGGTTCTGCTGCCGGGAGTTTTCAGCCGTGTTTCCGATCCGTTGAGCGGACTGTTTCTGGTCAGACGCCAGTCTATTGCCGGGATCCCGCTCAACCCCAAGGGTTACAAGCTGCTGATCGAGGTGCTGGCGCGGGGCCGGGTGAAAACCATTGCTGAAGTCGGCTACATCTTTCAGGAGCGCCAAAACGGGGAGAGCAAAATCCAACTGCAAACTTGTCTCCAATATCTTCACCACCTGATGGTGCTGCGCTTTTCGCTAGGGCAGGTGGGATCCTTTTTGCGCTTCAGCACGGTCGGCCTATCCGGCACCTTGGTGGACATGGCTTTGCTCTATGTTTTGCACGATCCCGCCAACTTGGGATGGGATCTCATAACCAGTAAGCTGGTTGCTTCGGAGGTGGCCATTCTCAATAACTTCCTCTGGAACGACCTGTGGACTTTTCGCCATGTGACCCGCTTGCAGCCGGGGCCCTGGAATCGCCTGAAGCGGTTGGCGAAGTTTAACGTTATCTGCTTAATTGGCTTGGTTCTCAACACTTCACTGGTGACCTTGCTGAGCGAGCGCTTGGGCATTCATTATTTGTTGGCCAACTTAATTGCCATCGGTATTGTTGTATTCTGGAACTTCTACCTCAACTCCAAGCTGAGCTGGAGGAGTGCAGAGGTTAAGTCGGACTCTGTGGGTGGCCAGTCTTGAGTATGGCTTTTTCCAGGAAGAGCCAATCCGGAGGTATGGGCATTTCGCTCATTTCCTCACGGTCTGGGCCCCCTTTGGCATCCACCTTCGCCCCTTGTTCCTATGGCTGCGCTAAGTAGAGTTAGGGCGGATCCCCTCTAGGGCGATGATCTCCTGGATCACCGAGCGAACAACGGGAGCAGCCGTCGTCGAGCCGAAGGCATCTTCCCCCTGGGGCTCGTCGATCACCGCCAAGATCACGTAATTGGGGCGAATGGCCGGGAAATAGCCCACAAAACTGGTGATGCGCTTGCCGGGCAAATAGCCCCCCCGTGGCCCGGCTTTCTGGGCAGTGCCGGTTTTGCCGCCGATCTCATACCCCTCGATCTTGGCCGATTGCCCCGTGCCAAAGTCCACCACATCCCGCATTTGGATACGCACTGCCAGGGTGGCTTGCTCGGATAGTACCCGCACCGGCTGGGGCTGCGGGGATCCCCAAACCAGAGTATCCGTATCCTTTTCCACCAAGCCTCGCACCACATGGGGCTGTACTTTCAGTCCGCCATTGGCAATGATGCAGTGCATGGCAGCCAACTGTAGAGGAGTGAGGGCCAGCCCCTGGCCGAAAGCGACAGTGGCCCGCTCCACTGGCACCGTAACAAACTGTCGCAGCGGTTTCAAACGGCTGGCCGGCTCAAAGGGCAAATCCACGCCACTGCGCTCGTTGAACCCCAGCCGCACCAAGGCATTGTAGTACTGGCGGGGATCCAGCTTGCGCATCAGGTGTACCATACCCACATTGCTGGATTGCCGCAGGATATCCGTGACGCTCATCCAGCCATGGGCCCCTCGTTGGTGGTAGTCGTAATTTTGAATGGGCCACTGACCGATGAGAATCCGACCCTCGTCATAGACCCGTTCATCTGCTGTAAAGGCTCCAGCATCCAACCCAATGGCAATGTTGATGGGCTTGAAGGTGGATCCCGGCTCATACAAATCCGTTACCGCCCAGTTGCGAAAAAGACCGGGGTCATACTCAAAGTAGCGGTTAGGGTCATAGGTGGGCTCGCTCACCAGCGCCAGGATTTCCCCTGTCTGGGGCTGGAGGACAATCACCGTGCCCCGCAGGGCTCGAAACCGCTCCAGTTGCACTTTCAGGGCAGCGCGGGCAGCTCTTTGCAGGCGCATATCTAGGGTAAGTTGCAGCACCGTCTCGCGGGATTGCAGCAGCCCTTCCGGTACCTCTGCAGCCAACAGTCGTCCGTAGCCATCGCGAGGAATAGTAACAGGCTGAACAGTACGCTCCAGCAGCTCTTGCCGGGAATATTCCACTCCCGCTTGGCCCTGATGATCCAGATCCACATAGCCTACCACCTCAGCGGCCATCTCTTTTTGGGGGTAAACGCGTTGCCGCTCGCTCACCAGCTCCAGGCCATCCAGATGCAGAGCCTGAATTTGATCCGCCACCTCCTGGGATACCCAGCGCTCCACCCGCACCGCATGATTAACCGACAGCCGCTGCGTCAGTTGCTCTACTGGACGCCGCAACAGGGGAGCAAGAGCGGTGGCAATTTCCTCTGGAGTGCGTTTGCCAAAGAGGCGGGGATGGGCCCAGAGAGTATAGACGGGGCGATCTACGGCCAGCAATTCTGCCTGCTGCTTGGCAATAGAATGACGATCCACAATTGAGCGACGAGGAATGAAAGGTCTTAGCTGGGCTCGCTGCTGGGCTTCGGCTCGCTGCTGCAATAGGGGTGCCTGTTGATGTTGCAAATAAACCAGACGTGCTCCTGTCAGAAACAGGGCAATGGTCAGAGCCAGTCCGGTCATGCCGGCGCGAAAGTCAAGCTGGCGGGCCGTCGGGATCCGATCCCCCAAGAGCCATCCCAGCGCTGTTCCCCACTGCCTAGAGCTTCGCGGTGAAGGGATCCAAGAACCTCTGCGTCGGCGCCGTTGAGCAAGTTGCCGGCCATTTTGCCTTGTCTCCAGGGTTTTCGGCACAAGCCGCCTTACTCCAGCCCTAGATCTGCCTTCCATCACCATCCCCATGTAGGCACCACCGCTAGTTTGGCCCTCATCTCACCTTCATGTCAGCGCTGCGTAGCAACCCTGCCGCCCTCTAGCTTTTGAGAGAAACCTTAGGGGTCCCGAAGAGCAGCCCCAGCAATTCTAGAGTACTGGAGATAACTGAATGCCTCAGAACATGAATGCGGAAAGCCTAACCTTTACTTGCATTCATCCAGCAGTCCATACTTTAACTTGTTTGACTGGAAACATTTCCCCAGCCCTTCGCGCAGCCGATACCCCAACTTCCCCTGCCAGCTAAGGATAAGGAGAATCTGGATACAGCGCAGCCGAAATCGGAGAATTCACAGCTTTTTGTAATTTTTCAAGTGCCTTGTAATCTCGGAAACAGACAACCGACGGACTAGTAAGTAATAATCTGAACAAATTCAGCTTTCCCGGAGTTGAGTCTATGAAATGCGTGGAGGAGAGCCACAACAAGCGCGTGTACCAAGAGTCTTCTGTAGGTTTCCTTGGGTCTCTTGCTACTTTTGTTTTTATCTGTTTCTTTGCGTTCATCCTTTTTATGGCTTTATCTTCGATCTGGTCTTCCCAGGGTGAGCGCCGTTTCACTTGTTTTCGAGTTGACCAGTCTACGGTTAATTGTGAAGTGTCTTTCCAGCCGTTTCTACCTTTGCCGAGCCAAACTACACTTCACATAGATGTAAGAGGAGCTGCAGTCAAAACTGAAATTGTGGAGGATGACGACGGAGAAAGGACTGAGCGCTACTATGTCACGCTGGAAAAGCCTACAGGGGAAACTCCAGCCTGGTTGGCCTTTGGTGAAAGTGAAGCTCAGGAATTGGCAAGGCGCGTTGATTCTTTTGTGAACAGTACAGAGAGTCGGCTCTTGATAGATATCGATAGATTTCACTTACTGGAGTTAGTGTTTGCGATCTTGTATTCTCTCCTTCCAGGGCTATTTCTGGCTCTACTTCTTTGGGTAGGAGCTCTCATGCTGAAGGTGTCTTTTTGGTGTCGCCGTCTAACGTTTGACCGCTCTAGGTACCAAATCCAAGAGGAGCACCTTACTCCTTTTGGGTCGCTAGGGCGGAAAACTTATTCCTTTGGAGATGTACAGCAGATTTTGGTTCAGGCCAAAAGGAATTTTGTTGAATTCTTTTCGGTAGAAGTGAAATTGCAATCGCGGAAACCTTTGCTGTCAGTCTGCTACACTGATAAGGAACCAGAGGCGCGGGCAGAGGCCGAGAAGCTGGGTCAATTTTTGGGGTGTCCGGTCATTTTTTTGCGGGAAACAAAGTCATAGTGCTAGAGGGACGTAGCCCCGAGAGGTATTCAAGGTAAGTTAGATCTGTCCATCTGCCCATAGGGATCCCCTCCATTGCCTAGAGCGGTTTGGCTAATCCTGGGGTTGGGCTTGTTCATGCGGGGCCTGGTGGCTGCCCTTTTGCCGCCGGGCTTTGACGAAGCCTACTACTACCTCTACACCCGCCATCTGGATTGGAGCTATTTTGACCATCCGCCGCTGGTGGCCTGGACAACGGGCTTGGGGCCTGCCTTGACCGGCCAGGTGTCGGCTTTTTCTATTCGACTGGGATCCCTGCTGCTCTATTCTGGCTCTTCCCTATTCCTCTACTACACCGGAGCGCGCCTTTTCTCTGTTCGGGCGGGACTGATCAGCTTGGCGGCCATCAGCATCGCGCCGATCCTTTGGATTGGGTTTGGGGTGCTGACCTTGCCGGATAGCCCGCTGATCTTTTTTACGGCAGCAACCTTGTGGGTGGCCGCTCAGGAGTTTTTTCCGGCTCCTTTGGGGCAGGGGAAATTGGCTGTCTATGGGGCGGCTCGCTATCGGCCAGGGCCTAGGCTAGCGCTCATAGGTCTCTTGGTGGGGCTGGCCTGCTTGGGGAAGTACCACGGCTTGGCTTTGGGGTTCGGCCTGGTACTCTTTTGTCTGCTCAGCCCAGTTCATCGCTGTGCCTTGAGGTCGGGCTGGACGGTGCTGGCGGTGCTGGGTTTTGTGCTGGCCTTCAGCCCGGTGCTGATCTGGAACGCCCAGCAGGATTGGGTCTCCTTTCGCTTTCAGGCGGGGCGGGCGGTGCCGGAGGCAGGGTATCAACTGCCAGCGCTGGGGCTGACGATCCTTTCTGAAATCTTTTACCTGTTCCCCAGCTTGGGGATCCCTTTGGGGTGGGCGAGTTTGGCAGGGACGGGTCGGGTGGCCCTGCAGATTCTCCGCGGGATGCGGCTGACGGATGAAGAGCTCAAGCACCTTTTGATCCTGGCCTGTGGATTACCGCTGGTGTTGGCCTTTACCTTGATGGGAGGCTACCGGCCCATCTTGCCCACCTGGCCCATGCCGGGGTTTTGGGTGCTGACGCTGCTGCTGGGATCCTTCTGGGAACGGTGGCCGGGAGCGAAGCGAACCTTAGTGGGGACGGCGGTGATGGTCAGCTTGGTGGTGGGGGTGGGGCTGGCCCATGTGCGCTATGGCCTGCTGCAGGCTCCTGGCGGGCTGGGCCTGTGGCCCGTGGAGCAGGATCCCTCTACTCAGCTCATTGAAATTGAGCAGTTGCGGCAGCGGTTTCGGACGGATCCCCGCCTGGCTCAAGCCCTTGAGGAGGCAGAGTTCGTTTTTACCAATGTCTATTTTTTGGGCGGTCAGATCGCCATGGCCCTGGCTCCGCTGACGGACAAGCCTCTGACCTGCCTGGATGCAGATTTGCGGGGCTTTGCCTTTTGGTCGCAGCCGCAGGATTGGCTGGGGCAGGATGGGCTGCTCATCACTTCCAAGCTGTTCCAGCCGAGGGCAGGGATCCCAGCCACCTATGGCGACTACTTTGCCCAAATCGAGCCTGTGGCCGAGGTTCCCCTGGTGCGGGCAGGGGCGGTGGCGCAAACCTTTCAGGTGTACCTGGCTCGACAGATGCGCAAGCCCTATCCCCGCCCTTATTCCCGCCTGCAATAACAGCAGAGGACATCCTGGGCAAAGCTAGAGGGGGCGATGTCTGTCGAACCAGCGCATCAGCATTGCCGCCAGGCGTTCGGGGTTGTGGCGCACCAAGCCGGTCTCTGGATCCTCTTGCATGACGTTAGCCAAAACGGCGCGGCAGCCCAGGTAAGCCAGTTTGTCGGGATCCAACACCACAAACTCAGAACCGCTGCGGCGGTAATGCTCCAAAGCACGTGGGGAGGGTGGCTCCCGCTGCACCAGCACGCCGTCAAATAGGCGCACTCCTGCCACCCGATCCAGAGCCATGACGTGATCCCCAACGGTATAGCCGTCCGTCTCCCCTGGCTCGGTCATGATGTTGCAGACGTAGATGTGGGGGGCCATATTTTTGGCCAGAGCTTCCACAATTTCCGGTACCAACAGGTTAGGGATGATGCTGGTGTAGAGGCTACCCGGCCCCAGCACCACAAACTCTGCCGCCTCAATAGCCTCGATGACTTCCGGTAGGGCGGGAGGGTTGGGGGGGTCACAGCCGATTCGGCAAATGCGTCCTCCGGCTTTGGCAATGTTGGACTCTCCCACCACGCGGCGGCCATCGCTCAGCTCCGCCCAGAGGGTAACATCCGCCAGGGTGGCCGGCAGCACCCGCCCCTGAATGGCCAAGACTTGCGAGGTGGCAGTGATGGCCCGAATCAAGTCGCCGCCGGTTACCGCGGTGAGGGCAGTGATGAACAGGTTGCCGAAGCTGTGGCCGCTCAACCCTTCCCCCGACTGGAAGCGATATTGAAACAGCTCGGTGAGCAGCTTTTCTTCGTTGGCCAGAGCAGTGAGACAGTTGCGGATATCGCCGGGGGGCAAAACGCCGATCTCCCGCCGCAGACGCCCTGAGGATCCCCCGTCATCGGCCACCGTGACAATGGCTGTGATGTTGGAGCTGTAGCGCTTCAGACCCCGCAGCAGGTTGGAGAGGCCGGTGCCGCCCCCCAGTACCACAATGCGGGGACCACGGCTGAGACGCCGCCGCGACAACAGCTTATCCACCAGCGCTTCATCTCCCTCGGGGATCAGCACATCCTCGATGGAGCGCATGGCGCTGCGAAACCCCAGCACCACCATCACCAGCCCGATCCCAGTCACCAGGGGGCCACTGATGTTGTTCGGGATCCAAGTGGTAATCAAGCGCAGGGTGATGTCGATCAGCCGCTTCAGGCGAAAGATGGGGGTCAACTCCGTCCAGATGGCAATGCCCAGCACCATCAGCAGCACGCCCCCAACCGCCAGGCTCAGCCAGCGTTTAACGGCTAAACCGGGAAAGAGCCATTTCCAGCCACTTCCCGGCCAAGCAGCCTTGCGGCGGCGAATGCCCCAAGCGGCGGACTTGTTGCTGGGCACAGGCTTAGCCATGGGAAGGTGCAGGAACGCCGGCCAAAGGGATCCTAACCTGTTGCTGGGCAACGCCGGCTTCGCCGGGCGCCGGGCCAAAGCGGGCTTCCAGCTCCCGCTGAGAGTCGAGCAGATGGCGATGCTGAACCTGAACATTCAGGTCGGGAAGAACGTGGTTGCCGGCAGGGACAGTCCAAGGCTGCAAATCCTGGGCCAGGCGCTCCACCAGGGCCACCGAGCGGTGCTGACCGCCGGTACAGCCGATAGCCAAAGTCAGGTGGGGGCGACGCTCTGCGCGGTAGTGGGGCCAAAACGCTTTGATCAGGGACAAGATGTGCTGGTAGGTGGATTGTGTGATGGGATCCGCAAACAAGAACTCCTGCAGCAGGGGATCCTGCCCAGTGAGGCGACGCAGATGGGGCTGAAAGAAGGGGTTGGGCAAAAAACGCACATCGAACAGCAAGTTGGCATCGGGGGGAACGCCGTATTTGAAACCGAAGCTGACCAGCCTTAGGTTGAGGGGCTGGGGGATCCCTTGCACCAAAGCTTGCAATTGCTGCCGCAGTTGCTGGGCATTGAGGTCGGAGGTATCCAACCAGTGGGTGCAGCGTTCCCGCACCGGGGCCAGAGCCAGCCGCTCTTGCTCAATGGCCTCCAACAAACCGGCAGCTTCCCCGTAGGGATGGGGGCGGCGGTGGGCGCTGAGACGGTTGAGCAACACTGGGGAGCGGGCCTCCAAGAATAGGAAAGGGATCCCTTGCGATTGCACCCAAGCAGCCAGGGTGGGAACTTGATCCCGGTACTCCTGGGCGTGGAGATTCAAGCTGATGGCCAAAGCAGCGTGATGGGTCCGCATCGCCTCAACCAAGGGGATCACCTGGGCAGGCGGGATCCCTTCTAGGCCGGTGTACCCCAGTTGTTCCAACTGCTGGATGGCCAAAGTTTTCCCGGATCCCGTCAGGCCGGCAATGACCAGAACGGGGGGCGTGACTGACATGGGTTTATCCTGCATGGAGCTTATTCTAGGGCGAGGGGCGGCCAAAACAAGTGCTGCAAGGGGGGGATCCCTGCCGGCTCAGCCATACAGGGCGCCCAGAAACCATCATCTCAGGCCGGCGAGGCTTTGGTAGCTTTTTTATCCATTTTCTCATCCGGTGCCGCCGGTCTCAGGAGGGGAGCGCTGGGGCAGAGATCCACCAAAAAACATTGCTGGCACAGAGGCCTGCGGGCAGTGCAGATGGCCCGCCCGTGGTCGATCAGACGGATAGACCAGTTCTCCCAATCCGCCTGCGGCAACAACTGCATCAGATCCTTTTCGATGCGCACGGGATCCTCGTGCTCAGTGAGGCCGAGGCGGCGGCTGAGGCGCTTAACATGGGTATCGACGGTAACCCCGGCATTGATGCCAAAAGCATGAGCCAACACCACATTGGCCGTCTTGCGGGCTACGCCGGGTAGGGTGAGCAGCTCCGGCATGGTGCGGGGCACTTGACCACCGAAATCGCTCAAGATCTTGCGGCAGGCTTCCTGAATGTGTTTGGCCTTGTTGCGATAGAAGCCGGTGGAATGGATGAGAGCCTCGATCTCCTCTCGCGGCGCTGTCGCCAGGGCCTGGGCATCCGGGAAGCGACGAAACAGCTCTGGCGTTACCTGATTCACCCGCTCATCCGTACACTGAGCCGAGAGGATGGTTGCCACCAAAAGTTGCAGCGGCGTCTGGTAGTGGAGGGCACAGGTGGAGTTGGGGTAGTGGCGCTTCAGCCGGAGCAGGATCTCCAAAGCTCGCTGGCGCAGGGCCCGTTTGCTGGCCATCTTCCCCTAGCCCGACCCGGTCACAATGGCGAGGGTGTCTTTGAAGATCAGCACCACCCCCAATCCCAGCAACAACACCAAGCCCGTCTGCATCACCCGCTCCTCCAGATGCTTGGGCAGCCGTTTGCCGCGAATCGCCTCCAGGATCAAAAAGGCAATGTGTCCCCCGTCCAAGGCGGGCAGGGGCAACAGGTTGAGAAAGGCCAGGTTAATGCTAATCAAAGCGGTGAAATTAAACAGGCTGGCGGCGTCATCGCGGGCCAGATCCGCCCCAATCTTGACGATCCCCACCGGGCCGGAGACCTGAGCAGCCGTGCTTTGGAAATTCTGAACCAACTGCTGCAGGCCGTTCAGATTGAGCATCACCACCCGCTGGTAGGCATTTCCCGCCTCCGTGAGGATCTCAGCCACACTCTGAGGGGGACGCAAGGTCACCTCCTGGTGGGGGGCCAAGGTCACTCCAATGGCCACCGTCTCTCCCCGCACCTCTGGGATCACCGTCAATTGCAGGGGATCCCCTTCCCCACGCTGCACCTCCAGGGGAATGGGCCAGTTCTCGCTGCTGCGGATCAGCACCTGAAAATCGTTCAGAGCTGCCAAGGCCGCCGTCTCGTCGGCAATCCCCCTGTAATCGCGATCGGCTGCCTGCAACACCACATCCCCTGCCTTCAGGCCGGCCCGCTCCGCCGGGCTATCGGGCATCACCTGAGGGATGAGAATGCCGGGATGGAGGCGCGTTACCGAGGGGATCCCCACCGAGGCGAACATCAACACCAGCACCAGATAGGCGAAGATCAGGTTGGCCATCACCCCTGCACTCATCACCACCAGGCGATCCAGCACGGGGCGGTTTTTCAGCAGATCCGGGTCGTCGGGGGGGTAGGGAGAATGTTCATCCTCGTCAGGAAAGCCCACGTAGCCCCCCAGCGGCAGGGCGCGAATGGCATACTCTGTCTCCCTGCCCTGGTATCGCCACAGCACCGGCCCAAACCCCAGCGAGAAGCGGTTGACGTGGATCCCTTGGAGTTTGGCTGCCGCAAAGTGCCCTGCCTCATGCACCAGGATCAGCAGGGCGAGAATGGCGATGGAGAGGAGAACAGACATGCGCTAGCTCTGAAGAAGGCACAGAAGAAAGAAGTGGGGAGCAGAGAGCCACCCGAGGCTATTTATCAAGGCACATAATCCAACACATGATAAAGAACCCTAAAGGAATCTCACAAAAACCTACAGGGCCTCTCAGAATACCTGCTCCACTTCTAAAATGTCGGGGATGCTTTCCCGCAACTTGCGCTCAATGCCCATCTTTAGAGTCATGGTTGAGCTGGGGCAGGCTCCACAGGCCCCTTGCAGGCGCAGCTTGACCACCGGGCCATCGATTTCCACCAATTCCACATTGCCCCCATCGGCCATCAAGTAAGGACGCAGCTCGTTCAGGACTTTCTCGACGTTCTCGGTATTGAGTTCCAGTGCTTGTGCCATGGTTGCTTTTAGCCTCGTTGAGATTTGGATTGTAGCGGTTTCTGATACATTCACGCTGAACTCTCCTGAACATGGTTCAGGAAAGAAGCGATCGCATCCTGCCTATCTCTGAGCAGGAAGGCGGTATCCCGCAAAGCCCTGAGGAATACCCCCCGAGCGCTTTCCCCCTTCACTTCCCGGCAACCGTTGCGGTGGACTCAAGGATCAGGGGGAAACTTGGTCTACTATATCCCTCTCAATGACTTTTGCCAAACCGCCTAAAGCTCAGTAAATTCAGCAAAGTTCAGGGTTTTGGGGGTTAGAGGCATGCTCCACAGATCCCTCAAGCTGGCAAGGGATCGCTATGATTTCAGCATAGTCTGAATCCTTCTGGGGGAGGGCTGGCTTGGTTGTCCGGATCCCTCCAACACCAGACGACTAGAATGAGTAGGAAGCAGATTTGCCTATTCCCAGCAGCATCACCCACTCAGCAGGGCCGTCTTTTTTCTTATGCTAGACGCTTTACTGGTCATGATCTTCATGTTGGCGGGAGCTGGCCTCGGGTTTTATGGCCTGGATCTGCTCCCTCCTGCCGCCATTCAGGGGGCCAATGTGGAAGGAGCCCGTGTCGTCACCAGCGGCTTTGGCGTGCTGGCAGGACTGGCTTTGGGATCCCTGGTGCGCTGGAGCTACCGTCGCTTCGAGGCCAATGTGCGCTCCCTGCCGCCGGACGTGTTGATCAGCCGCTCGGTGGGGTTGGTGATCGGCTTGGTGATTGCCAATCTGGCCATGGCTCCTGTCTACTTGCTGCCCCTGCCCCCCCAACTCAACAGGTTCCTCGAGCCGCTGGCTTCGGTCTTTTTCAGCTTGGCCTTTGCT
This sequence comes from Thermostichus sp. MS-CIW-30, assembly GCF_054058015.1. Lineage (NCBI taxonomy): Bacteria > Bacillati > Cyanobacteriota > Cyanophyceae > Thermostichales > Thermostichaceae > Thermostichus > Thermostichus sp. MS-CIW-30. Next base: position 158,329 of record NZ_JBSRZW010000001.1, on the reverse strand, counting down.
TACCTGGGGGTCAGCCTGGCCGATACCCACGGCCCCTCGCTGCTGCGGCTGTTTAACCCCAACTATGCTTTGCAGGCAGCCCTCTGGGCGGAGGGCAATGTGGTGGCTGCCACGGCCAAGGTTTTGGACACCAGCTCCATCATCGATGGCCGAGTGGCTCAGTTAATCGAGACAGGTTTTTTGGAAGGAACCCTGGTGGTTCCTCGCTTTGTGCTGACGGAATTGCAGACCATCGCCGACAAAGCCGATGCCCAAAAACGAGAGCGGGGCCGCAAAGGCTTGGATACCCTGCAGTCTTTGCGAGAGGCCTATCCCGATCGTTTCGTTATTCACGAAGCCAACTATCCAGATCTGACCACTGTCGATGAAAAGCTGGTGCGCCTCACCCAAACCGTGGGGGGAACGCTGCTTACCACCGATTACAACCTGAAGAAGGTGGCGGCTCTGCAGGGGGTCAAGGTGCTGAATGTGAATGAGTTGGCCGAGGCGCTGCGGCCCATCTATGTTGCCGGCGACAGCTTTGATATCAAGATCACCCGCGAAGGAAAAGAGCCAGGTCAAGGGGTAGGCTACTTGGAAGACGGCACCATGGTGGTGGTGGAAGAAGGGCAGCGCTCTGTGGGCAAAACCCGCTCTGTGGTTGTGACCAGCGCCATTCAAACCTCAGCAGGCCGCATGATCTTCGCCCGCCTCAACAAGGACTCTGCCCCACTAACCCGCCCGGCCTCTGATCCGGCCAGCCCGGCTTCCTCTGGAAAAACCTGAGTTTTGGCCTACGTTCCCCTAGCGCAATGGTGGCTTCATCCCAAATGGGCGCCCTCCGACCCACTCCGATGTTCTACACGCAGGATCGCCAGAGGCGCTTCTGGAGTTTTTACTGGGAAGATGCCGAGAAATATGGCATCCACCCTCAGCACATCGTGAGCGGACAGCAAATCTGGGAGGTGGCCAACGCTGGAGAGTACGAAGCCAAGCTCAACCAGGTCTTTGCAAGCGGGGATCCCCTCTCCTACGAATGTCAGGTGCTCTCGCCCCGCTACAAGTTGCATCTGCATCTTTCTCTCAACCCTGTACGGGACATGGAAGGGGAGGTGGTGGCGGTTGCGGCAGTGGGCAAGTTGCTGGGGGCTACGCCTTTTGCGTTGGCCGGAGGAACCAGCAGCCCCAACAGCCAGCCCCATGCTCTCCCGGCCGATCCGGTACAGGGGATCACGACGCAGTTGGTGCGCAACATCCGGCATTCCCTGGATATCCGGCAACTGTGCCAGCAGACCGTGGAGCAGTTGGGGCAACTGTTTGAGGTAGATCGCTGCCTGATGGCCCTCTACGAGGTGGGGCAAGACTCCCTCACGGTCAATGCCGAGTACCGCCGCCATCCTGGGGATCCCTCCCTGCTCCACCAGACCCTGAAGCTGGCAGATTACCCCCATTTGTTGCAGGCCCTCAGACAGGAAGAACCGGTGGAGGCGGGGCGACATCTGGCCATTGCCATGTCTTACCAGGGCTACGCCAACAGCCTGCTCTGGCTGGAAATGCTGGATCCGAACAGGGTTCCTGTTTGGCAGCCAAGCCACATTCAGGTACTCCAGAGCATTGCCACCTACCTGGGCGCAGCCATTGCCCACGCCATTTTGCTGGATCAAAGTCGCCAACTGGCAACCCGCTTGCAGTTAGCCAACCAAACTCTGCGTCAGAAAAATAAGGAGCTGGAGCAGGCCCGTGCCCAAGCGGAATCGGCCAACCAGCTCAAAAGCCAATTCCTGGCCAACACCTCCCACGAGCTGCGCACCCCTCTCAACGGGATCATCGGCTTTATCAAGCTGGTGCTGGACGGGATGGCCGAAAACCGCGAAGAGGAGCTGGACTTTTTGCAAGAGGCCTATCGCTCTGCCCTGCACCTGCTGGCCCTAATCAACGATGTGCTGGATATCGCCAAGATCGAGGCGGGCAAAATGCAGTTGGAGTTCCAGCCCTGCGACCTGCGAGCTTTGTTTAAGGATGTGGAGGCCAAGACCAGCTTGCAGGCCAGCCAGAAGGGCCTACAACTGAGCTTCCACCTGCCCAACACCTCGGATCAGATTTTGCTCTTGGGCGATTACCAACGCCTGTTGCAGGTGATGCTCAATTTGGTGGGGAATGCCATCAAGTTTACCCCCAAGGGCTCGGTAACCGTGCGAGCGGATATCCTGCCCGGCAATCCGGGGTTGGCCCGCATCCGCGTCATCGACACCGGGATCGGGGTATCGCTGGAAAAGCAGCAGAAGCTGTTTCAGGCCTTCACACAGGTGGATGGTTCCACCACCCGCCAATATGGGGGGACGGGCTTGGGCCTGGCCATCAGCCAACGCCTGGTGGAGGCGATGGGAGGGGAAATCAATTTCTACAGCCTGGGCGAAGGGCTGGGATCCACCGTCACCTTTACGGTGCCCCTCTACCGCAAGCCGCTCCTGAGCGGGGATCCGAACCCAGAGGCGCTCCCTGTCAAGCCAGAGAAACCTGAGGATGCGGATCCCAACTTGATTTCTGTTCCCAACTCAGTCCAGCGATGACCCACCCGGCAATTGCTCCTGCAACCCCTCTGGGTACCGCTCGGTTGCCCTATCCTCGTAAACGGTTTGGTCAGCATTGGCTCAAGGATCCCGCTGTTCACGAGGCGATTGTGCGGGCTGCCCAGTTGAATGATCTAGAGGGAGACGCGGATCCCACTTGGGTGCTGGAGATCGGCCCCGGCACCGGCCAACTGACGCGGCGATTGCTGGCCCAGGGCGCCCAGGTGGTGGCGGTGGAGATCGACCGGGATCTGTGCCGACTGCTGCAAAAACGGTTCGCCGGCCAACCCCGTTTTCACCTGCTGGAGGGAGATTTTCTCCGCCTGCCGCTGCCTCCTCAACCCCGCCTGCTGGTGGCCAATATCCCCTACAACCTGACCGGCCCCATTTTGGAAAAGGTGCTCGGATCCCCGGCCCAGCCGGTTCGGCAGTTCGAGCGCATTGTCCTTCTGGTGCAAAAAGAGCTGGCCGAGCGCTTGCAGGCCGGCCCCGGCAGCAAAGCCTATGGTGCTCTGAGCCTGCGGACGCAGTATTTGGCCGATTGCGAGCTGATCTGCAGGGTGCCCCCCACCGCTTTCAAGCCCGCCCCCAAGGTGGAATCTGCTGTGATTCGCCTCACCCCCCGCCCCGCCCCCACCCCCGTCCGGGATCCCTGCTGGTTTAACCACCTCCTTCGACAGGGGTTCTCCACCCGCCGCAAGAAGCTCGTCAATGCCCTGGGAAGCTTGGTGGAGCGAGAAGCGGTTGCAGCAGCTTTGGCTCAGCTCCGCCTCAACCCCGATGCCCGCGCCGAAGAGCTGGCCCTGCCCCACTGGCTGGCCTTGAGCGACCTGCTGCTGGAGAAAGCGCCCAAAAGGGCTGTTGTTCTTCAAGAGGGGCAGGAACCGGGGTAGGGTGAGAGAGGGAAGCTCAGTTGGACGAACCCAAACATCCTCTGGGGTTTTTGAAGTCCCTTCCCGATCTTGTTCTGGATCCCTTTCGTCAATGCAGGTGCATCCATGCAAAGCAACCAAGGCAAGCAAATCCTCTTGACCGGCGGCACAGGCGGGCTGGGTTTGGGGGTGGTTCCCGTGGTGCTGGCCAGCGGAGCAGAGCTGACCTTGACCTATCGCCAAGAGAAAGATCTCACCATTTTGCGGGAGCGACTGCCGGCCAATGCTCTGGATCGGGTTCGCTTTGTGCAAGTGGATTTAACAGATGAGGCGGCGGTTGCCCGCGTCATTGCCGACCTACCCCGCGTAGATGGGCTGATCCACCTGGTGGGGGGCTTTGCCATGGGCCCCACCCACGAGTACAGCTTGGCGGACTGGTATCGCGACTTCGACCTCAACCTCACCACCACATTCCTGACCTGCAAGCACAGCCTGCGCAGAATGTGGCAACAGGGCTATGGGAGGATTGTAACGGTGGGATCCCGAGGAGCGGTGGAGCCGGGCCCGCAATTGGCCGCCTACTGCGCTTCCAAAGCAGGGGTGGTGGCCCTGACCCGTACCATTGCCGCCGAAACCCAAGGCACCGACATCACAGCCAACGTCATCCTGCCCAGCATCATCGACACGCCGGCCAACCGAGCTGCCATGGGATCCGAGCAAGCCGAGCTGTGGGTAAAGCCAGAGTCCATCGGGCAGGTGATCGCCTTTTTGGTCTCAGAAGCAGCGCGGGATCTGCGAGGGGCGGTGATCCCGGTGTATGGCAACGTCTAGGCAACTGGTTGACCAAGCCATGAGCCGCCATTCATGATACAGAATATGCACTTATCCCTATCCAGTTCTTTTCCATGCTGAAGCGATTATTCTTGGGTGGTTTGCGCCGGCAAATCGGTCGCATTGAGGTGGCAGGGGCCATTGATGGCAAAACTCGCGAGCGGGTTCTCAAGGCCCTGAAAGAGGTGGAAGAAAACCAGATCCCTGCTGTGGTGCTGCGCATCGACAGTCCAGGCGGGACGGTGGCCGACTCCCAAGAAATCTACAATGCCCTCTTGCGTTTGCGGGAGAAAAAGGGCACCCGTATTGTCGCCAGCTTTGGCAACATTGCCGCCTCTGGGGGGGTTTATATTGCCATGGGAGCCGAAAAAATTGTCGCCAACCCAGGAACGATCACCGGTAGCATTGGTGTGATCATTCGAGGCAACAATATCGAACGCCTCCTGGATAAGGTGGGGATTTCATTTAAGGTGATTAAGTCTGGCCCCTACAAAGATATTCTCTCGTTTGATCGCGAGCTGACCCCAGAAGAGCGAAACATCCTGCAAGAGTTGATCGACATCACCTACGGCCAGTTTGTGCAGACGGTTGCTGCTGCCCGCAAGTTGAGTTTGAATGTGGTCAAAACTTTTGCCGATGGCCGCATTTTCAGCGGAGAGCAGGCCCTCCACTTGGGTGTGGTGGATCGCTTGGGCACAGAAGAAGATGCCCGCCTTTGGGCGGCAGAGCTGGCGGGTTTGCCGACGGATGCGAAGTTCTACGACCTGCTCCCGCGGCGCAGAGGTTGGTCTCGATTTCTGCCGGCAGCAGAAGCCTTGGCCCGTCTGCAGTTTGAAGCGAGCACCTCGGGCTTGCCCCTGTGGCTTTACACAGGTTCTTGAGGCAGTTCGCGAACAGCTATTCCGGGAAGTTTAGCGTTCTGTACCGCACAGCCCCCACCCCCGGCCCCTCTTGCAGAGGGAGAGGGAGTTTAACTAAAGTAGCCCAACTCCAATTGCCGGGCCAGATCCAGCAGCCGGTGGGCCAGGGTTGGCTTGGTTGCCAATGGGATCCGCTCTGGACTTCCCTGCTGGGGGATCCAATAGCCTTGGTTGTGGCTGCTGCCAAAGCCGCTATCCGGTTGGTCGATGGGGTTGGCCACAATGGCATCCAAGCCCTTCTGGCGGAGCTTTTCTCTGGCCGGCGGCAAGGGATCCCCACTTTGGGCGGCAAAGCCGATGAGGCGTTGGCCAGGGCGTTTGTGGCGGGCCAGAGCTGCCAGCAGGTCAGGGATCGGCTCCAACGGCAACATCTGGGGTAGATCGGCTTTGGGCAGCTTCCCCGCGTAAACCTGAGAGGGGCGCACATCCCCCACAGCAGCAGCCATCCACAAGAGATCCGCCTGGGGAAATTCCGCCTGCAAAGCCGCCTCCAGTTGGGCTGCCGTCTCCACCGGAATGGCCCGAATGGCGAAGGGCGCTGGATCAAAGGGGATCCCCAACGGCCCATGGACCAGCGTCACTGTCGCCCCCCGGCAGGCTGCCGCCACCGCCAGCGCCACTCCCATCCGACCACTGGCCGGGTTGCCGATAAAACGCACCGCGTCGATGGGCTCCCGTGTACCCCCCGCCGTCACCAACACCCGCTTGCCTTGCCAATCTTTTTTCCCCCCTGTCCAGAGCAAAGCCCGCACATACTCCTGCAGGGCCTCCGGCTCCAACATGCGCCCTTCCCCCACCGCATCACAGGCCAGGCGGCCACTGGCCGTCGGCAAGGCCCAAAAACGGGGATCCTGATGTAGCCGCTGCCAATTCTCGGCCACCTTCTCCGCCTTCCACATCTGCGTATTCATAGCCGGTGCCACCGCCACCGGACACCGGGAAGCCAAAACCACATTGGTGAGCAAGTTATCCGCCAGCCCATGAGCCAACTTGCCCAAGGTGTTGGCCGACAAGGGTGCAATGAGGAGAGCCTCCGCCCATTCCCCCAACTCGATGTGCAGCGGTCGTCCTCGTGTTGCTTGCCAAAAGGCGGCATCCGTAAAAGCCGGCTGGCGGGACAAGGTGGCAAAAGTCAAAGGAGAAATAAAATGTTCCGCAGCTTTTGTCAAAACCACCTTGAGCTCTGCTCCCTGCTGCACCAGAGCAGACACCAAAGCTGCCGTTTTGTAAGCAGCAATCCCCCCGCTCACCCCAATGAGGAGACGCCGCCCCGACCAAAAGGGATCCATATTGAGTGACACGCAAACAGCCTTGTTTCCAGTTTCCCTGCTTTTGCTCAATTCCGGCGGCAAAGCGGGGATCCCTCGCCCAAAGATACTTTGACTTGGACGGATGACCCTGTCGAGAATAGGGCCTGAGAGCCTATCATTCCCCATTTCAGCCAAAGTCTCCCCCATGGGTTCTGGCCTTTAGAGGGAATTCCCCACTGCTGTTTTGCGCAACTAGCCCTCAGATCCCATTGCAGTCGCTCACTCATTCCCTCTAATTAAGAAGAGTTGGATCAAACTCTATTGCAATCGCTGTTTGTTTCTGGCTACACTAACAGTTGTCCCTAAAACCATCTTGATATGGCTACAACCAGTAAACCAAAACCACTCACTGGCCAAGAGCTCCTCGACAAGGTAACTTCAATGGGAAATGCGGATCGCAAGGAAAAAGCTCGCGCCTGTGGTTATGTCACCTACACCAAGAATGGTCAGGAGCGAGTGAATCTGATGCAGTTTAACAACGCCCTGTTGAAGGCCGTTGGCGTGGATCTCGGCGCTAGTGACGAAAATGGATCCCGTGGCCGCGCTCCTACCTTCCGGGTTTCGGTTCATAAGAATGGCAACCTCCTGATCGGAGCTGCCTACACCAAGAAGATGGGCCTCAAGCCCGGAGATGAGTTTGAGATCAAGCTGGGCCACCACAACATCAAGCTGGAGCGGGTCAACTGATTTGCTGCCTCCCTGTGCCGCTTTTCCCTGCTGGTGATCTCATCTCAGCCAGGGTAAAGCCCTCGGTATTCTTTTTAGCCCTCAGGGGCCTGGGAGCAGCGACTTCTTCCTTTCGCTCCGGTGTTTATTGTTTCTCTACTTTTCAAACAAGGGATCCTCATGATCCGCTGGGGATCCCTGGCAGTTTGTACCTCATCAATGGCTGAAGTGTGGGTAAGTTCGCTATTCTGACAACAGTTAAATTGGGTCTGCGGCAATGAACACTCCGACCGTGCCAAATGTCTTTCGCCATTGGCGGCGGTGGCGAACTTGGGCGGGGCTGTTGTTGTTGGCAGCAGCGTTCTTTGTCATCGAGTCTCATCGGCAAGTTTGGCCTCAGTCGAATGCTTCTCAAAGTCAGGCATTTTTGGAGTGGGTGTCTTCCCAGCCTACCCCCGAACAGCAGGATGTTTTTGTGGATGGAGTCATTCGGCTGCAATTCAATCGGCCACTGGATCCCAATCTACAACGTCTGGCGGTTCAGTTGGATCCGCCGGCAGCGGTTATTTTTGATGTGCAGGGAGACGAGTTGTTGCTTAAGCCTCGGGATCCCTTGCGCTTTAGCACCCGTTACACCCTCACGCTTTCTCCCCAAGAGGGGCTGCCCCTCGAGCAGGCCATTCAGCTGAGTTTTCGCACCGAACCGCAATTTACCTACGAACGGGATGTCAAACCGCTGCTAGAAGCCAGTTGTGTGGGTTGCCATCAGCCGGCAGGACGGCAGCGCACCCAGTTGCTGGACAGTTATGAGGCCACGATGGCCTATGTCAGGCCCGGGGATCCCAATAGCGAGTTGATCAATCCCCGGTGGACGAGCCGCCACGCCTACATCCTCAACGCCATTAACCGCTCCGAAAGACTTAAACAACATTGGACAAAAGTGGACTTTCGACCAGCGTTGATGCTTTCTTCCTGCTTCTACGACCCTTGCCTAGCTGGGCTTGCAACCCAACCCCGGCAGCGGGATCTCCACAGGCGTGACTTCCCCCCAAGCTGGGGGTAGTTGAGGGTAAATACACCTCAAAATACCACCCCACCAAGTTAATCGCTGCGTTGAGATCCCGGTCTTTCTCTAAACCGCAACTCTCACAACGAAACACCCGCTGGTGCAGCGGCATCTGCTGTTTATGCTGGCAACAAGAACACAGCTGGCTGGACGGATAAAACCTATCCGCCACTACCACCTGACAGCTGTAGAGCCTAGCTTTATACTCTAGCTGTCGCCTGAACTCATAGAAACTACACTCGGCTAGACTACTAGCTAACTTGTGGTTCTTGAGCATCCCCGAGACGTTCAGGTCCTCTATAACTACCACCCGATACCTCTTAGCTAGATAGGTAGTAAGCTTGTGTAGGTTGTCCCGACGAATATCAACTACTCTCTTGTGGAGTCTTGCCACCTTCTTAACTGCCTTCCGCCGGTTTTGCGACCCCTTAACTTTCCTGGACAACCGCCTTTGCAACCTCCTCAGCCGCTTCCTAGCCTTACAATAGGGCTTGGGGTTGCCAAAAGTCCCCCCGTCAGAACACGTGGCTAGATTGTTAACTCCTAGGTCAACCCCAACAACGTCCCCTTCCTTCTCCAGCTCCCCTGGCTCAGGCGCCTCATACTTGAAGGAAATAAACCAACGGTGGGCCCGCCGGCTGATAACAACATTCTTGGGCACAACCGCAGGCAAGACCTCGTAACAAGCTAACCAGCCGAAAATCGGAACCTTGATTTTGTTGCCGGAAATTCTAATCCCACCTTCTAGGTAAAAGCTGTCCAGCTTCCCCTTCTTCTTGAATACTGGAAATCTAGACTTCCCAGCACGCCACCTCTTAATTGCTCTCTCCAGATTCCTAAGAGCTTCCTGCGGGGCACACTTAGAAACCTGATAGTACCAAGGATTAGCCCTCTTCACCTCGGCTACAAGTTTCTTGTGCAGATCAACTGCCGTGGGAATCTTCCGCTTCTCTGCCACAGCTTGCTTACAAAGCTCCAGTCCCCAGTTGTAAGCGTGCCGAGCAACCCCAGCGTGCTGCGCCGCCAGTGTCCTTTGCTTGTTATTCAGTCTTAACTCCGTTTTGAATCCTAATAACAAAGTACGACCTCTAGTTCAGCACTAAACCTATTGCTGTTCCCTTTGGAGCTACAAATTGGGGCATACTGAATATATATAATGTACACTGCATTCAGTCGAGACTAGAGTTCAGCTCAACCGCCCCCAAGCTCGCGGCGGATCCCCTGAGATTGCCTACATTCAAGCCCGCGGGCTGCCCCTGTCCCGTCTAGGTTTTTGGACACCCGAGGAAGTGGAGATCGTCCGCACCTGGATTGTGCAGGATGGCGCCCCCCGCACCAGCGCCCGCTTACAGATGGGCAACTGAATAAGGCATCTGGAACCCAACCCCCACTGCCATGACCCCTCCTCAACCTTTGGCCACCGTGATTCAGGGATCCCTGAGTCGAGGGCTGGAAGCTCGCCTCAATCCCGGTGTCTCGGTAGAAGACTTGCGGGTGGGCAAATTCGTGGTGATCCAGGGGCAGCGCAACCGCTTCTTTGGCCTGCTTACTGACGTTACCCTAGAAACCAGCAACCCCCAAATTCTGGTCAATCCCCCCCGCCCGGAAGAGACCTTGCTGCAGGAGGTGCTGGCCGGTACCGGCACCTACGGCATTATTGCCCTCACTCCGATGCTGATGTTGGTGCCGCGGCAAACGGAAGGGGAAAGGCTATATCCCCTGGTCAATCCCGAACGGCCAGAAGCGTTGGCAGCTCCCCTCGGCCAAGAACCCCCTTCCGCTGGCGCCATGGAGCTGCTGCCCGTGAAAACAGTGCCCGCCCATTTTTCGCAAGTGTATGAGGCACGGGAACTGGACTTTCGCACCGTCTTCGGCTGGGAAGACGACCCGGAGCGGCGCAACTTTGCTATCGGCCAGCCCCTCGACATGGCTGTGCCCATCTGTTTGGACTTGGATCGCTGGGTGGAGCGCAGCAACGGCATTTTCGGCAAATCGGGCACCGGCAAGTCCTTTCTGGCCCGCCTGATCCTGGCCGGTATCATCCGCAAACGGGCGGCGGTGAACCTGATCTTTGACATGCACTCCGAGTACGGCTGGGAGGCGGCCAGCGAAGACAAGCACGCCACTACTGTGAAAGGCTTGCGGCAGCTCTTTCCCGGTCAGGTACAGATCTATACCCTGGATCCCGATTCCACCCGGCGGCGAGGGGTGCGGGATGCGCAGGAGCTCTTCATCGCCTACAACCAGATCGAGGTGGAGGATCTGGCCCTGTTGGCAGAGGAGCTGAACCTATCGGAAGCCAGCCTGGAAAACGCCATTATCCTGCGCAACGAGTTTGGCCGCGACTGGATCAGCCGCCTCTTGAGCCTTTCCAACACCGAGATTCAAGAGTTTTGCGAACAGAAAATGGGCAACAAAGCCTCGATGATGGCCCTGCAGCGCAAGCTCACCCGCCTTGACAACCTCAAGTACATCCGCAGCACCCTGCCCCACAACTACATCGGCCAGATTTTGGATGCCCTCAGCCGCGGCATTCACGTGGTTATCGAGTTTGGATCCCAGTCCAACTTGCTTTCCTACATGTTGGCGGCCAACGTCATCACCCGCCGCATTCACCAGGCCTACGTACATCAGACGGAGCGGTACTTGCAATCCAAAAATCCCCTCGACCGGCCCCGTCAACTGTGCATCACCATCGAGGAGGCCCACCGCTTTCTAAATCCGCGGGCGGCCAAGCAGACCATCTTCGGCACCATTGCCCGCGAGATGCGCAAGTACTTTGTCACGCTGCTGGTGGTGGATCAGCGCCCTTCCCGCATCGACAGCGAAGTGATGTCGCAGTTGGGCACTCGCATTACGGCACTCCTCAACGACGACCAAGATATCGAGGCGGTGTTCACAGGGGTGGCGGGCAGCCAGAACTTGAAAACGGTGCTGGCCAAGTTGGACTCCAAACAGCAAGCCCTAATTCTGGGCCATGCCGTGCCCATGCCGGTGGTGGTGCAAACCCGCCCCTACGACCAGCGGTTCTACGCCGAAATTGCCGATCCTGACTGGTCTCAGGCTGAGGATGCGGAGGTGCTCCTGGCCGCTCAGAAGGCCAAGGAGGAGCTGGGACTGTAGGGAGAGCATGACTCTAGTCAATAATAAGCTCAACTATACTGAAAATAATGTATAATATGTTCAGTACGGATTACTACCAGTTGATCTTTACTGTTTACTTTCGAGTCTGCCAACATGGTAGCCAAAGCAAAGCAGAAAATTGGTAGTAAGACGACACGGAAACTGCGCTTTGGGTATTCTACTCAAAGCTTTGCGGGATACCGCCATTCTGGTTGGAAACAAACAGAATGCTATCGCTGCATAGTTGAACAGTGATGTTCAGCAGTGTTCAGCGTAAATGTATCAGCTCCCCCAAAGTCCCGTCATCAAGCACAGCAGCAAGCACCGCAGGGGGGGGAAGGCCATCATCCCTCTCAGGATCCACCGCCGCATAACCACTACGGGCCAGTAGGAGTTGGAGAAAGTGCGGGTGAGCAGATCCGTGAAGAGCAGCACCACCCAGTTTTCCCAGCGGCGACGGCGACCGTAGCGGCGCAGGACTTTGACATCTCCCAGATCCTCATGCCGTCTCCAGGCGTCTAGGAGCACCTGGGCCAGGGCAGCGGCGTCGCGGATGCCGAGGTTGAGCCCTTGGCCAGCCACCGGATGGCAGTGGTGGGCGGCATCTCCCACCAAGGCAAGACGATGCTGATAGTAGCGGCGGCTTTGCCGTAGGCGAGCCGGGAAAACCTGGGGCCGGTTCAGCAAAGTGAGCTGGCCGCTCTGACCGCCGTAGTAGCGCTGCATCTCGGCCAAGAAGTCGGCCTGAGGAAGGGCCAGGGTGGCTTTGGCCTGCTCGTGGGGCATGATCCAGACCACCTGACAGCGGTTGCCGGGCAGGGGCAAGATGGCGAAGGGGCCGGCAGGCCAGAAGCGCTCGTAGGCAATGTTTTGGTGGTCTTGGGAAGGGGCCACCAAGGCGGTGATGCAGGACTGCCAATAGTCCCAGCCGTCGCTAGGGATCCCTGCCCACTGCCGCACCTGGGAGCGCAGGCCGTCGGCGGCGACCACCAGGGAGGCCCGCAGTTGGCGACGCCCCTGGGCCGTTTCCAGCTCTACCTCGGCTGCAGCCTTCCCATAGGTTACGCTCTCCACCTTGGCTTCGTAGTAGCAGCTAATTTTGGGATCGGCAGCCACCTGCTCCTGGAGCGCCTGCTGCAGCCAGGCATGCTCGCCACAGTAGAAAACTGCCGCTTCCCCCACATCCTCCGGTCTAAACGTCACCCGCTGGGGAGCGTTGGCGTCGGTTAAAATCACCTGAGCAAAGGGCGTAATGTGGGGAGCCAGCGCCTCCCACACCCCGACGGCCCGGAAGATGCGGATTGACAGCGGCGAAAGGGCATAGGCCAGGGGGCGCTGTTTGACTGCCTCAGCCGACTGGGCCTCAATGAGGGCCAACCGCAGGCCGGATCCCCGCAGGGCACAAGCTAGGGTTAAGCCCGCGATGCCTCCGCCGACGATAATCACGTCGTAGAGGGCTGCCAAAGTATCCGGAGTGGGAGCAAGAGTTGTCATCTCTCTTATTCTCCTATTGGCTGCTGTGGGCAACCACTTCTGTGCGGGTGGAGTCTGCCGACGTGGCGGCTCGCACGGCCCGGAACATGCCAAAGCGACACAGCCCTGTGCCGAAAGCCAGGCGCATGAGCAAGAAAGTGGGCACCTCCCGTAGCGACTTAATCAGGCCCACCAAGCCAAACTTCAGCAACCCTTCGGGACGGACAATGCCCTGCCAGATGGAATCCAGCCAAGAGGGAAGGGTCTCCTGAGTCCAATCGGCGGTTTCCACTCGTCCTGCCACCAGCCCGGTAGCCTCCAACTGCTCGGCAAAGCCTTCGATGCTGGAGAAGGAAGGGTGTGACCATTGATCCAACAGTTGCCGCATCACCAGCCGCTCCCAAAAGTTCAGGGGCTTTTGCCGGTCGTCCCGCTGGTTCCAGTCGGCCACCACCAGGATTCCCCCTGGCTTCAACACCCGCAGCATCTCTTGGGCATAGCGGGCCTTGTCCGGCATGTGGGGCCCTGCCTCAATGGACCACACCACATCGAAGCTGGCATCGGGGAAGGGCAGATCAAGGGCGTCGGCCACCCGAAATTCAACTTTGAGATCGGGGGGGGTCAGCTCCTGTGCCCGCTTCACCTGCTGAGGACTGATGGTGATACCGGTTACAACAAAGCCGTAGTCGCGGGCCAAGATGCGGCAGCTCCCACCAATGCCGCAGCCCACATCCAACACGGTTGTCCCTGCAGGCAGTCGATCCAACCCGCCCCAGCGCACCATCTCGTGGACAAAGTCGTGCTTGGCCTGCAGAAAATTTTTTCGTTGGGGAGGAGAGCCGTAGTGGCCTAGGTGAATGTGTTCGCCCCAGTAAAACTCTAGGATCCCATCCCGAGTCCACTCGTCGTAAGACTTGGCCACGGAAGCGGGAGACTCGTATTTGCGAGCAGTCAACAGATAGGCTGCCAAGCCTACGGCCAGCAGCACAGCTATGCCCAAAGCCCAAAAGATTGGATTCATCGGATCAACCATGAAGTTTCTATGAAGTCCCTCTGCGTGGTGGCAATCATTGTCGGTTGGATAGCGCAGCCCCAGGCGGAGTGCTTTCCGGTATGGGGCCAGCCCAGCAAAGGCGCAATCCCATCTTGCCCCATCTGCTGGCTCAAGGAAGAAGTCTAGGATCCCGGCAAAGGGCAGCTGGGCGAGATTTTCCAGCACCCATTGGGATTGCTGCGATCGCCTGCTGGGCCGGGGTGGCAACCTCAACAGCAGCGGCTGCTCCTTCACAAAAGGTTGGCGGCGTAGCGAGCAGCTCCCCTCAGCCCCACCTGCGCGTTCACCACCACCTGCACCGACAGTTGCTCCAGGAGAGGACGCATCCGCCCTTTGTCCAAAAACGAGGACAAAAACTCCCCTTCGTGCAACAGGCGCAAGAGCTTGGGCGCGATCCCCCCAGCGATGAACAGGCCCCCGCGCGGCAATAGGTGTAGGGCAAAGTTCCCGACTGCAGCCCCGTACAGGCTGATGAAAAGCCGCAGACACTCCACCGCCAGAGGATCCCGTGCTTCCATGGCAGCATTGGCAATTTGGGCTGCCGGGTCAATATGCTTAGCTCCCTTTTCCCAAGCCTCAATTTGGGCCAGCAGCTGTTCTTCTCCTGAGCCCCACTGGCTATCCCGCAAAAATTGATAAATGGCAACGATCCCCTGCCCCGAGACCACCCGCTCGGTGGAGACACGTCCGTGCCGTTTTTGCAAATACCTCAAGAGCTCCCACTCCAGAGGGGTGCGCGGGGAAAAGTCCACGTGACCGCCCTCGCTGGCATGAACTTGGTAACCCCCTTCTCCCCAGGTAAGGTAAGCCTGCCCCAAACCCGTGCCTGCTCCCATCACGCCAATCGGAGCCCGCGGTTGACGCTCACCCACTTGCAAGGTGTCCAGATCCTGGTCGCCGAGGGCAAGCACGCCATACCCCACAGCGCTGAAGTCGTTGATCAAGGCTACGCGCGGGATCCCCAGCTCTGCGGCCAATTGGCTCGACTGCAGATCCCAGGGCAAGTTGGTCACTTTGGCAGTCTGTCCCTCAGACCCTGAGCCCCTTGTTTCCATGACGGGGCCGGCCACTGCAAAACAGGCGGCAGCAGGCTGTGGATCTCGCCCCAGCTCCCGCCGAGCCTGGGCCAGAAACTCTCCCACCATTGGGGCGAGGTTGGCGTAATCTTGGCTGGCATAGCGGCAGTGGTAAAGGCTGTGCTCGGGATCCTCGGCATTGACAAGGCTGAGGCTGGTTTTGGTGCCCCCGATGTCTCCTGCCAACAACAAGTCCATACAGTTTCCTCCGGCCAGCACCTCCTTCCCACCCTGACATCTCTGGAGAGAGAATGCCAGGCCCCCAAGGCTTCCCCGCTCCTGCTGGGGAGAAGAGGGAAGGGCAAAGAAGGTGCTATGTTAACTGATGTAAAGGTTTTTAATATTGCATTTTGTCTTCTACACCTTTTTTACCCCCTCTCCAAGATGAGCCTCTGCTGTCCTCTGAGCGTTTGGCCGGGCTGGATCCCCGCCCTCTCTCGGCTCAAAGGCGTTTTCGATCCCACCATGCCATTGGGGGAGTGGCAGCTCTGCTCGTGAGTCTGCCCGTTTTTGTGCAAGCGCCCCTGGTGCGGTATGCCCCTTGGGTCAGCTTGGTGATGTCTTTGGGCTGGCTGGGCCTTAGCTTGCATCTCTACTCCCAGTCCCGTACCCGCCTGTGGGGAGATTTGCTGTACGGCTTTACCCTGACTTGGCTGGCAGGATCCCTGTATTGGGGATGGCTGCGCTTTGAGCCTCTTTGGCACATGCCCATGGAAGCCTTGGGGATCCCGATTGTCTGGTGGGGGACACGGCGACGGTTTGCCCGCATCGGTACCTGGTTTTATCTCGGCTCCCTGTGGGGTACGGCGGTTACAGATCTCTACATTCACTCGGTGGGGCTGCTGCCTGAGTGGCGGCAGGCGATGCAGTTTGACCGGTTGGAGCAGGCGGTTGTCCCTTTTAGGGCGGCCCTCGACAAAATGGCTACCCCCTGGGGCCTGGGTTGGGGCATCGGCTTGGGCCTTCTGTTGCTGGGTGTTGGATTGTGGAGAGTCCAGGGATCCCGCCGCTTGCACCATTGGGCATTTGCGGGAGCAGTGCTGAATACCCTGTTGGTGGATGGGCTATTTGGCTGGGGGGCAGCTCTGCTGCGGTGAGCTGGGACATCCCCATAACTCTGCTTCAGGTGGGAGTAGAAGTATTGGTAGGGCTGGGAGCTCCATCGGACTCCGTCCTGCCAACGTCGGCGGCAGCAGGTGCAGTTGCCGGCAGTGTAGGTTCTGGCCCGGCAGGAGGCAACTCCGGTGCCGGTGCGGGCTGAGGCAGAAAGTCGATGACCTCCCAAGTCTTGGAATCCGGTGAGCTGTAGGCCAGCAGCCACCGTTCGGGCACGGTTTTGACGCGGTCGGGCGAGCGTTGTGTAGCAACAGTTTGTGCCTTTTGGTGGGCCAGGGTGAGCTGGAAGGGATCCCCTTTGCGGCGATAGGGGCGGCGGGATCCCGGCGGCTGCACGCTCAGGGTGTAGGTGCCGCTGAGGTGATGGCCTTCCAGGGTTTCTCCTGAGGCCAACAGCAAGGGTTCACGGCGATCCTGGCGGATTTTCACATCCTGCAATTGCAGGCGGGCTGCTAGCTGGTCACTGCCCACCAAGGATCCCACCGGCCCGGACAAATGAGCGATCTGATAGGCGAGGGCCTGCTGCACAATCGGCTTTGGCGGTCTAGGGCCGCAGCCGGCCAGCAGCCCCACCAGCACAATAGCCACAAGGCTAATCGTGCCCCGCAGAACCGATCCCCTACAACTCCACCCCAGTTTTGGCATCGCTTCCCCTGAGGCCATCAGACGGTAACTAAGGTGGGGTGTTGCTTCAGGTATTCCGTATTCACGCCGGACTCGCGGGTGAGAGCCACCAGGCCGGTACGGGCGATCTCACGGATGCCAAAGCTGGTCAACATCTTGATGATGGCCACCATTTTGCCGGGATCCCCGGTTACCTCGAGAGTCAAAGACTCCTCCGCCACATCCACAATCCGGGCGCGAAACATTTGGGCCACATCCATAATGGCGGAGCGGGTATCGGGGCTGGCATTGACCTTGACCAGCATCAGCTCCCGTTCCACGCAGGGAACATGGGTGATATCGGTAACTTTCAGCACGTCGATGAGCTTGTAGAGCTGCTTCGTCATCTGCTCCACATCGTGTTCATCTCCCTGCACCACCATGGTGATGCGAGAGATCCCCGGTCGTTCGGTGGGGCCAACGGTGAGGCTGTCGATGTTAAAGCCGCGACGGGCAAACATCCCCGCAATGCGGGTTAAAACGCCAGGCTGATCCTGCACGAGGGCGCTGAGGGTGTGTTTCACGGCAACCAGAGGATAGAGAAAAAGCTGAGAAGAGGTTGGGGAAGCACCTGGGAATAACAATACCCTGAGGAAATTTTACGCCAACTTTAGAGAAAGACAGCGCAGCCGTTAACTCTCCAAAGACCCGCGCGTAACCCCCAATTGGCTGTGTAGCTTCAGCTCCTGCCACAGTTGGGATCCGCTGAGTTGACCTTGTAGGAGTTGCTGATAGCGGTGCAGGGTTTGTTGGATCTCGGCGGGGGATTCATGCAAAAATTCGATGCGCAGATAGCGCAGGCCCAAGGCCAATAATTTCGGCACATATTCTGCCCCCGTTTGGGCCTTGCCGTTGTAGAGGGTATTCCGACAGCCGGCATCGGCCTTCAAAATGTGCTCGACATTGGCCCTGTCCCTCAGCTTCACCTCGTGTTTTTCACATGGGCGACCACAATTGGTGTAATCCGTTCCGCTGGATAAAAAGGCGCAAAAGACGCAGTGCTCCATGTGGAACAGGGGCATATGTTGATGAAGGGTAACCTCATACCTATGGGCGGGGCCGGCTTGCAGCAGGGATCCCAGTTGCTCGTGGTTGAGGTCATAGGAAGCCGTCAGGCGCTCCAGGTTGTAACGGGTTTTGAGATAGTGGGCCGTGATGGGATTGGCCACATTCAAGGAAAAATCCCCAATGCAGCGCTGCCCGGCAAAAAAACGGAGATGGTCGTAATTTCTCACCAAGTAGCCATCGGCCCCAGCGGCCAACACTTGCTTTAGGATCCAGGTTTCTCCTGGCTTGGTGATGCGGGGCGGAGCGACCCACAGTTCCACCTCGGGATGGGCGGCTTTGGTTGTGCGGATCACCTCCCGATAGCGGCGGGGATCCTCAAACTCCAGATAGATCTGCCGGATACCGCTGGCTATCGCCGCCGGCAGTTGCGCCGGATCCCGCACCAACACCACCAACTGCGGGGATCCCCTTTCGGGCTCCTCCTGAGAAGGCACCAGATCTTGCCAGCGAGCTTCGGGATTGAGTTGCCAGCGCGGGGGCTGAGCTCGCAGAGCTTGTAGGCGTTCCACCGCTTGTCGGCGCATCTGGTTGAGCAGGCTCACCGGCAGCATTACCTCCCCCTGCAAGGCATTGTGCAGGGATCCCAACTTGAAGGGAGTGGAGCCCAAACGGCCCAGTTGCTGTCGCAGTTTTTCGGTGGTGAGGGGTTGGCGGTGGGCAGCTTCCAGGGGCAGCGGCGAATCCACCTGCACCGTATGGCCTTGCTCATCCCGCAGGATCAGCGTCAGCGGGGATCCCACTTGGCCGTGAACCTCCATGTGGACAGGCCGCTGAAAGCGGGGGTGATCCCCGGCGTAGCTTTGGCGCAGGCGCTTTTCCAGTTCCGGGTCGCTGGTCTTCCAGAGGCGATCCCCCACCCGCAGACGTTTGAGGTCAATGGCCCCCTCTCCAAAGCTGATCCAGGCCAGCCCCTGCTTCTCTTGCACCCGGTAAACTCGCCCCCCCTGCTCCGGCAACTCCGGCTGCCCCTGGTCAAACACCACGCCGTCCCCAGCTTTGAGGGGTGCCTCCAGCCGGATCCCCACCTGATCCTGTTGGATCCCCACCACTTGCCCCAGGTAAACCCCCCGTTTCTTGCCAAACCGCGCGTGCACCAGCTCCTGGTTGTTGATGCCCCGCAGCCAGCCTGTGTAGAGCCCACGAGAAAAGCTCATCTCCAGCTCGTAGCGTTCCTGTTGCGAGGGCTGCCACGGCTGTCCCACCCCCAGCGCATCCAAGGCCTGCCGATACACCCGCGTTACATTGGCTACATATTCTGGGGATTTCAGCCGGCCCTCAATTTTCAGACAGCGGATCCCCAGCTTCACCAGCTCCGGCAGCACCTCCAGCCCGGCCAAATCTTGAGGGCTGAGCAGATACCGCTTCTCCCCCAAGTCGCGGCGGATCCCGTCTACCACCAGCTCATAGGGCATGCGGCAGGCTTGGGCACATTCCCCCCGATTGGCCGAACGCCCCCCCAGCGCCTCGCTGGTCAGACATTGCCCCGAGTAGGCCACGCACAACGCCCCATGCACAAAGACCTCCAGAGATAGGGAGGATCCCTTCTCTTGCAGATAGGCCTGGATCTGGGCGATTTCCCGCAGCGAACATTCCCGCGCCAGCACCACCACCTCACAGCCCAGCTCAGCGGCAAACTCCGCTCCCACTCCACTGGTGATGGTCATTTGCGTGGAAGCATGGATGGGGAAATCGGGGGAAAGATGCCGGATCAGGCGGGCTATGCCGATATCCTGCACAATCACCGCATCCACCCCCGCCGCAATCATCGAGCGGATGTATCCCTCGGCTTCCGTCAGCTCCCTTGGAAAAACCAGAGTATTCAAAGTAACATAGCCCCGTACCCCCCGCCGGTGCAGCCAGGCCATCAGTTCCGGCAAATCCGCTTCCGTAAAGTTGCGGGCGCGCATCCGGGCGTTGAAGCGCTCCAGCCCAAAGTAAATGGCATCGGCTCCGTTTTCCACTGCCGCCTTGGCACACTCCCAATCCCCCGCCGGGGCCAGCAGCAGGGGCAACTTGGTGGTCAGAGGCGGCGCCTCAAAGTGATCCGTTTCCGCGAAATCTATCCCAGCAGCTTTCATCGGAAGACAGCCCCACAAAGAGAACAAGGGATCCTTTCCCATTCAAAATCAAAAAACCTGAGAGCAGGATCCCCTTGTCTCAGGTCAAGCTGCCTCTGCCGGCGGCCTCTTAACAAAAAACTCGTTCCGTCCGCAAAGGGTCTAGGTGACATACTCCCATCGCTGACCCTACGGGTACAGGGTGGGGTTCTCGCTTCATCGGGGAGCTTTCGCAAGAACCCTCAGCGAGCAGACACGGGATGTCCCACCGCGTAGTCGCACCAGATTCCGGCAAAAGCCGTTTTGTGCAACTGCTCCCATCATACACCATGTGGGGGTATCTGTATCCCGGCACTGACCCTACGTACAGTACGGGGCTTAGCTACCCCCACACCCCCATAAGCTAAGAAGCCACCAGCACATTCAGGATCCCGGTGAGGACGGCGCTGAACAAAGCCAACGTTAGGTAGCGGCCAACAGCCGGGTTGTCACCCAGCAGCCGATCGGAAGCGCTGATGGTGAAAAACAAAGACCAGGCCTGAGTAGCGTTGATGGTCTCAAATTGGTTGAATTCAGCGGTGAAGATCTTAGCCATGACTCAATGCTCCCTACAGCTGTGGGTTCGCACCCCTACCTTAACAAAAGTTAACAGCAGCTGCCACGTTTGCGCGGCTACATCAGGACACCGCCGAACAAGGCTGGAATAGGCAGCGTTTTATGGGAGAGCTGGGTACACAACCCTCGGAGGGATCTGCATCTAGCGTGGATCAGTTGTATGCGACTCCGTATATAGTATTGGGTGATGCGGGATCCCCACCCAAAATAGGGGCTTTGCCCCTCGACAGAGGTCGAGCAGATGTTCTAGCCTTGGCTTCTAGGGTGGCCCAAGAGCGCTCTTCAAGATAGGTGTGCCGGGGTGTTGTCAGCGATGGCTAACCGGGATCCTAAGGCTGAGAGTGTGCCGCATCGCTAGCCTAAGCCCTGTTGAGCGGGTTTAATCTAGGCAGCTTTTGATTTGCCCCAGGCTGTTGGTTAGTACTTAGGAAGCTGACCCCATAGCAACCAGAACAAGGCGCGATGCCGGGAGTTGAGATGAGAATGATGCACTGTAATGTAGTATCGCCTGTGCGCTCCCTCTGCCGCTGTGCAGCTCAGGTGGGCGGCGTAGCCGGGATCCTGATCGGAACAGCTTGGGGGGGTTTGGCTGTGACTCCTGTTTGGGCTCAGGAGAATGCCCTACTGGCTCAGGCAGCCGCAGGCCCCATGAGCCGGCAAGAGGTGGCGGAGCGGCTGAATCTGGTGCCTGTTTTTGCCATCGTGTCTCAGAACGGCACCCCCGTTGTCGCCAATGTGGAGCGAGATGGCCGCACCATCCAAGTGGTTTCCTTCTGGCTGGATCAAGCCCAAGCCCAGCAAGTGTTGGAGCAGGTGAAAGCCAGCAACCCCGAGATAGCCAGTCAAGCCCGGGTAGTGCCTCTCTCGCTGGGGTATGCCTACGAAAAATCGGAAGAGGAGCGCGCCAAGAACAGCGATCTGTATTTTGAGGTGGTGCCTCGGGCTTCTGATGTGGAGGCAGCCAAGCAGGTGCTGAAGGAAACCGGTCAAGATGTGCCTGCAGAAGCGATTGGTGTGCCTCTGTTCTATGGCCGCTCCGGAGAGGGGCTGCTGACCATCGAGCAGGATGGCCATGAGGTGGTGCCCTTCTTCTTCGACCGCAACGATTTGCGGAGGGCCTTGGATCGGGCGGCGGCGCAGAACCCGGATGTGGTTGGGAAAACCCAGATTGAAGTGACCTCGCTGGCCATTGTGGTAGAGCGTATGCTGGCCCCCGACGCGCAGGCCGATGTGCAGAAAATTGCCTTTATCCCCTCTCGCTCGGCGCTGGAGTATATCCAATCCCTGGCCCGGCCTGCCAATCCTTCTGCAAGTCCCCAGCCTCAGCGTTAACCTAAGCCCCTGATGGGATCCCCGTCTGCTCTGGTGAAGCGGTTAGCAGAGTGGCGTGCCCAAGCCCTGAGGGCGGCAAAAGCGGCTGGGATCCCTGCCGAGGAAGTGGAGATTTTGCTCAGGGAACGGCTGGGGTGGGGGCCATTGGAGCGGTTGATGGGTCGCGCTCCGGCTGGGGAGGGGGATCCCCTGGAGGAGGTGCAGACCCTTTGGCGGCAAAGGGTGGAAGAGCGCATCCCCCTACAGTATCTGTTGGGCAAAGTTGAGTGGGCGGGCTTGAGCTTGCGGGTGACGCCGGCGGTGCTGATCCCGCGCCCGGAGACCGAGCTGCTGGTGGAGCAGGCTTCCCTTTGGCTACAGGCCAATCCTCTGCCGCCGGGATCCTGTTTTGCCGACCTGGGTACAGGCAGCGGGGCGATTGCCATTGCGTTGGCCCATCAGCACCCCCAGTTGCGGCTTCTGGCCGTGGATTCTAGCCCAGAGGCCTTGGCTATTGCAGCAGACAATGTGGCAGCCCACCATCTGCAGGAGCGGGTGAACTTGCTGCTGGGATCCTGGTTTGTGCCCTTGGATCCCTGGCGGGGGCAGCTGCGCGGCCTGGTTTCCAACCCTCCCTACATTCCCTCTGCCGAGCTGGCCTCGCTCATGCCAGAGGTGCGACTGCACGAGCCGCGACAGGCTCTGGATGGGGGAGAAGACGGCCTAGCCCACTTGCGACTGTTGATTCAAGCAGCACCGGATTACTTGGCCCCGAACTCCTTTTGGGCGGTGGAAGTGATGCGAGGCCAAGCCCCTTGGGTGGCGGAGCAGTTGCGAGATAGGGGCTGTTATCGGCAGATCCAAGTTCACCGAGATCTGGCCGGGGTTGAACGGGTGGTCAGCGCCCACTTCGTCGGATAGAAAAGGGTAGGATCCCATAAGACAGGGTATTGCCGCAGCCCGATTGCCTCAGCGGGACGTAGTCCTCGCTGTCCAAAACTCAAAGATCCAAACCCAAGGATCTGAACCTCGACGGGATCCCCCGTCTTTCCTTCGGAGCACCTCTTGAGGAAACCCTTGCCTGCAGCCAAACCCGATCCACTCCCCCAGCAGGCTGCCTCTGCCGACAAGCAAGAGGCTGTGGATTGGCAATTTGCTTTTGAACGCTCTGAGGTGATGCGGGCCTTTCAACAAGAGTTGCTCGTCAGCATCGGCCATGAGCTGCGCAATCCCCTCAGCAGCCAGATGGGATCCCTGCAGTTGGTGCTGTCAGATCTGTGTGATTCCCCCGAAGAGGAGCGGGAATACCTTCAAAGTGCCAAAGAGGCGGTAGAGCGCCTGATCAAGCTGCTTGAGGAATACACCCGCCTGGCTCGCCATGACCTGCCCATCCAACCTCTGCGACCGGAACCGACCCGACTACGCCCCCTCCTGCAGGATGTGTACAGCCTAACTCGCCTACAGGCCCAGGATCAGGGCATTCGCTACGAATGGCCGGCCCTACAACCCGCCTCGGCCTTTGAGGTGCCCCTTCTCCCCGACAGCCTCACCGTTTGGGCGGATCCCCACGGCTTGGTGCAGGCGCTGCTGGGAGTGTGTCGCTGGGGCATCCGCACCCTACGCTACGGTTCGATGGCTTTGCACCCCTATCCCACCGCAGAAGAAGAGGGGCGACTGTGCCTGGGGTGGAACCTTGAGGGGCGATGCCATGTGCCCATTCAAACAGAGGGCTGTGCCGTCTGGCGGGTAAGCGAGCGGCTCCTGAGAGAAATGGGAGGCCAGCTGGAACTCTGCGAAAGCGGCCCCTACCGAGTTGGCATCAAGGTGACCCTGCGCCTCGCCCATTGAACCCCAGGCCAGAGGGACTTGGGCCTATCGGCTTCTCAAAGCTGGCCAGTTGGCATCTGCCCTCTTGATCAAGCCGGGGATGTCGCGCTCCCAGTTGCGCTGTACCCGCCGGTTGGCGTTCAGGTACAGCTTGTCATCGACGATTTTCCAGGCAAAGGGATCCACCGGGTAAAGGTAGTTGTGGGCCACGGCCCAGGCACAAAACCCGCCGTACTGGGGGGCAAAGCGCTCTGGGTTGTTGCGAAACCGCTCCCGATTCTCGGCGCTGGCAAACCTCCAGGTCACCCCTCCCCACTCCCATTCATACTCTGGGGATCCCTTGACCGGCTTGCCGTCGATGAAATAAGCCACCGGGTCATAGCCCCGCAGGGCCAGGCCGTCCGTTGCAAAAAAGGGGCCTGGGGATCCCTCCTCGACAGCCCCAACGACCTGTCCTTGGGCTGGGAGAGACAGGAGCCAAGCTGGGTGAGAAGCAACAGCTCCAACCATCAGCAGCAGCGAGATCAAAGCCCAACGATTTTTGACCATCACAACCTCCCCAATCCTCAATCGAGATAAAAATCTCCTCCACTTCCAGAAAAGCACTGCGCCCTTCCTCTCAGATTCAAAAAGAGACCTGAGAAGACCCTGGCTTCTGCGGACTGGGAACAGTCTGGCCGCAGCGGGGAAATTTGCCTGTGATTTGGATCGGGGAGATCCAATCTAAAAAAAGCTCAACCTTCTCGGCGCAAGGCCAATTCCGCCCGATCCAGTTGCATCAGCACCCGCTCCACCTTTTCGGGGTTGAGAGGCCGGTTGGAAGTGCGGTACTGGGAGGCCAGCGTGTTAAACACCGTGCGCAAAGTGGTAAAAGACTGCAGCTTGTCGTAGCGATGGCCGTGGTAGCGCCCAGAAAACTCCTGGATGGCCTGCATGGCTTCCGCTCGCGCCTCCTCTGGGTTCATCAGGGGATCCCCTTCGGAAAGGACGGTGCGCAGGGTTTGGATCAAGGTCATGCTGTCTTCGTAATACTTGCCGGTGAGGCGGGCAGCCTGAGCAACTGAACTCCCTGATCCCAGCAAAAGGGCTACAGACAGGAGCAGGCTGACAAGACGCCGAAAAAAAGTTTTGAGCATGGGGAACCTAATGTAACTTATTTTTAAGCATAAGCCACAGCAACACCAGAGGAGTCACCCAAAAGATGCTGTTCACCCCCTTCAGCGACTTTCTGCAGAAGCTGGGCCAGTACGGATCCCATTGGACAATGTTAGCCCTGATCTTGGGGTTTGCCTGTGCTCACAGCGGACTGGCCTACTTGCGACCCTGGGGGGAAAGCCGGCTGGGATCCCGTCTGTACCGCATCTTCTTTGCTCTGGTGAGCCTCAGTTTGGCACCGCTGTTGCTCATCTATTTTTTCAACCACCGCTACGACGGGGTGATTCTCTGGGATCTCCAAGCCGTCCCAGGCATCCGCACCACCGTTACTCTTTTGTCTGCCCTCTCTTTTTTCTTCTTGTATCCGGCCACCTTCAACTTGCTGGAGATCGCCGCCATTCGCAAGCCGGAGATCCACCTGTTTGAGACCGGGATCATCCGCATCACCCGTCATCCGCAAATGGTGGGCCAGGTGATCTGGTGTGTGGCCCATACCCTTTGGATTGGCTCCAGCTTTATGGTGGTGACCTCGCTTGGGCTCATTGCCTACCACCTGTTTGCGGTTTGGCACGGGGATCACCGCCTGGAGAGGAAATACGGGCAGGCCTTCCGCGATCTCAAGGCGCGCACCTCCGTGATCCCCGGCTTGGCCATTCTGCAGAAGCGACAGCAACTGCGCCCCCAAGAGTTTTTTCGCTGGGCCTATCTGGGGGTATTCAGCTTTGTATTGATTCTTTATGCTTTCCATCCCCAAATGGTTTCTGCAGCCAGCCAAGTTGCCTGGTAGCATGATCCCAAAGAACTTCTTTAGTTTGGGAGTGATGGCCTTGCAAGTTGCTTTAGATGCTTTTAATCAAGAACTTTTGACAAGTGATGGGTTGGTTTTGGTGGATTTCGGCGCCCCTTGGTGTGGCCTGTGTCGCTTCATCCAGCCGATTACCGACCGTCTCGTAGCCGAGTGGGGAGGGGCGGTCAAAGTACTGCGGGTGAATGTAGACGACAATTTTTGGCTGCCGCGCCGCTATCGGGTGCGCTCTTTGCCAACCCTAATTTTGTTTGAGAAAGGTCAAGAAGTGCAAAGGCTGGAGCACTTCGCCAGCCGCGATGAGGTGCTTCGCCGCTGCGAGCAGTTGTTTCTTGACCACCTGCGCTACCTGGGTTCGGGAGCCTGCTCATCCTCACTTGAGCCCCAAGCCCCGCCGCCCGGCGTGTAGAGGGTGATCACGTCGCCGGCTTTTAGGGAGCGGCTGATTTTGCCAGGCAAGGGATCCCCGTTGAGGAGGTTGATCCCCACTTGGCCTGGCCCGCCTCCCTGTTCTCCTTGGGGGGCATAGTGGCGCCGCTCGGTGAGCAGGGAGAGGGTGCAATCCTGCAAAGTCTGGATGGAGCGGATTAGCCCCCAGCCGCCCCGCTGTTGGCCATGGCCGCCGGAATCCTGGCGTAGCTCGTAGCGCAGTACCCGCAGGGGATACTCCAGCTCCAGAGCCTCGATGGGGGTGTTGAGGGTATTGCTCATGCCCACATGCACTCCGTCCAAACCCGGTCGTTGCCGGCTGGCCCCCTGACCACCTCCCAGGGTTTCGTAGTAGGTGAAGTGGCGGTTGCCCAGCACACAGTTGTTCATGGTGCCCTGCCCCTGAGCGATGCTCCGCAATCCGGCCACGGGAGCCAGAGCTTTGAACACCACATCGGCAATGCGCTGCGAGGTTTCCACATTGCCCGCCACCACTGCTGCCGGAAACTGGGCATTCACCAAGCAGCCGGGCGGCGCCACGATCTCGATGGGATCCTCCAAGCCGACATTGCTGGGGGCCGTGGGATCCAACAGACAGCGCAGGGCAAACAACACCGCCGAGCGGGTGACGGCCAGGGGCGCGTTCAGGTTTCCCGCCATGGCCGGAGCAGTGCCGGTGAAGTCCACCCGCAGCTTCTTGCCCTCTACTTCCACCTGCACCCGAATCTCAAGGGGCGCGGGCGGATCCCCGTAGCCCTCCAACCAGTCCTCAGCCGTGTAGATCCCATCGGGCAGAGCCTGAATCTGCGCCCGCATCCGTCGGCGGCTGTACTCGATGACCCCTGCGATCAACTGCCAAGCTTCCTCTTCTCCAAAGCGGGCCAGCAACTCCCGAAACCGGCTCATCCCCACTGCGCTGGCCCCCACCTGGGCCTGCAGATCCCCCCGCCGCTGCTCGGCATTGCGCACATTGGCCAGGATTAGGCGCAGCAGATCCTCCTGCCAGTACAACTCTCCTTCTAGAGAGAGCCCAGCCAGCCGTACCGGCGGGATCACCAGCCCCTCTTGCCAAAGTTCTGTGGAGTCGGCGGGCATGGAGCCAGGGCGCATCCCTCCAATATCAGCGTGATGAGCACGGTTCACAGCATAGGCGCAAATCCGGTCGGGATCCCTCCAGCCGGGAATGGCCGCGACCACCGTAACGTCTGGCAGATGGGATCCCCCCTGGTAGGGATCGTTGAGGAGAAACACATCTCCGGGTCGCGGGTTGGCTGCCACCACCGCTCGCACCGCCTGCGAAAGGGCGCCCAAATGCACCGGGATGTGAGCTGCCTGGGCAATGCAAGCCCCTTGCGCGTCAAACAGAGCTGTGGAGCAATCCCGCCGCTCCTTGATGTTGGCCGAATAAGAACCGCGGATGAGGCGGGCTCCCATCTCTTCGGCAATCCCCGCCAGAGCGTTGGCCATGACCTGCAACCGGATGGGATTGGAGACAGGATAGTTGCTATCCATATCCCTCAAAGCCTACGCCCCAGCCAAACGGCCACCCTGCGGATCCCTTGCCAGAACTGCAAACGACGTTGCCAGCGGGCAAGGGTATGGCGATTCTCGCGCAGACGATCCCGCAGACGCAGCAACTCAGCGGGAGTGGGAGCCAAGGCCTGTTGAGCTGCTTCTCGCCAATCGGCCATGGCCTGCTCTGTGACCCCAAGAGCCGAGCGCAGGCTCAAAATGATGGGGATAAGGGCGATCAGAGCCAGAAACAGCAGCCCGTTAAGAGCACAAACTGCCCAGACGGCCCATCCTGAAACTCCCATCGGCATTTACGGAGGTCTCCGGGTAGGGATCCCGACAAGGCTCACTGCTGCTGCAGCATCAAGGGGCGCAACACCCGGCCATCCCCCACCACAACCACCGTTGACAGCACCCGCTCACCACGGCGGAAGGTAATCGGCACCGATTGGCCTACCGGGGTATTTTGGATGATCTGCTGCACATGTTGCACGGAGGTGACCCGCTGCCCATCCACTCCAATCAAAATATCGCCCTGGGCCAGACCGGCTCGTTGAGCAGGACCATCCTGGAGCAAGCCGACCACCTGCACCCCCTGAACTCGAAGTGCGGGGCCGAACAGACGACGGCTGATGGCGCTCTGGGCTTGCTCGCCGTTCACCGTTTCAATGGCAACTCCAATGAAGCCGTTGCCGACAGCATAGGAGGCAGGCGACCACTGGACCCCGAAGCTGTTGGCGTCGCTGCTGACCTGAACCGTGGAGCCGTGGTGGTTGTAAGCTTCACCCCCAACCGAGTCGCAGGGGTAGGCCACAACTGCATCTGCCAGCAAGAAGGAGATGGGCAGGGCTAGGGCAAGCTTGAACAGATGGGTTGGTTTCTGCATGGTTCGACCCTGGAAACGGTGAAGTAGAAATGAGCTTGAATCCGCGAAGCACTTGGGTGGATGCACCAGCCAGGTGTGGGCAGCTTGCACCGCCCCTCCCTCAGTGATAAACCCAAAATCGCCAACTGTCGATAGGCTTGGCCGTGCTTCTGGGCTGGATCCCAAGGTTTTGCCGGCCTTCCTGTAGCAATTCTTCAAGGTCTTGGGATCCCTGGCAGCACTGGGCTGGCTCGGCGGGGCTCACAAACCGGCAAAGCGATCGGTGGCTTCCAGGAGGGCGGTGCGGATTCCGGGCTCGGTGATGGAATGGCCAGCATCGGGGATCATCCGAAACTCTGCTTCTGGCCAAGCCTGATGCAGCTCCCAAGCAGAGATGGGCGGGCACACCACGTCGTAGCGCCCCTGGACGATCACCGCCGGCAGATGCCGCAGCCGTCCCACCCCCCTGAGGAGCTGATCCTCCGGATCCAAAAAACCGCCGTGGACAAAGTAATGGCACTCAATGCGGGCAAAGGCCTCGGCAAACTCTCCCCGACCAAAGCGCTCGATGAGCTCTGGGCTGGGGATCAACTTGCTGGTGCTGGCCTCCCAGACGGACCAGGCGCGAGCTGCCCTCAGCCGTACCTGGGGATCTGGGTCGTTGAGGCGGCGGTGGTAGGCTGCCAGCAGGTCATCCCGCTCTTCGGGAGGGATCGGCTCCAGGTAATGTTCCCAAGCGTCGGGGAAAAAGTAGCCGGCCCCCGACTGGTAAAACCAGCGGAGCTCAAAAGGGCGCAAGAGAAAAATGCCCCGCAAGACAAACCCTAGGCAGGATTGGGGGTGGGTTTGCCCATAGGCCAGGGCAAGGGCACTGCCCCAGCTGCCCCCGAACACAAACCAGCGCTCAATGCCCAGATGCTGGCGCAACTTCTCGATATCCGCCACCAGATCCCAGGTGGTGTTCTCCCGCAGCTCGGCATAGGGGCGACTTTTCCCGCAGCCCCGCTGATCGAACAGCACCACCCGCCAGCGGCTGGGATCGAAATACTGCCGGTAGATGGGATCGATCCCGCCTCCAGGCCCCCCGTGCAAAAACACCACCGGCTTGCCTGCCGGGTTGCCGCACTGCTCGTAGTACAGGGTGTGGAGGGAGGAAACCGCCAGAAAACCTTGATCGTAGGGCTCGATGGGGGGATAGAGATCGCGCAACATAACCGGAAGCTCTGCTGGTCATCACGCTCAAGGTCTGCGCAGGGCAATGGTGGCCTTGGGCGGGATCCCTTCCTGAAAGGTCTCGCCATCCGCGGCCAGGATGACAAATTGCAGCTCCTGACCCGGCTGGGCGCCCAAATTGGTCCAGGGGATGGCCACCTCCAAACAGGCATCCACCACCGCCTTCACTTGATGGCCGATGGCGTGCCAGGTGTGGTACTCCCCTGCCTGCAAGAGCTGGGCTTGCACCTCTGCCGGATGCTGGCCGGTGCCGGGAGGCGGCAGTGACAACCGCAACAGGTGGCGGTAGTGGTAGTTGAGAGGGGCTTCTGCCGGCAATCCCTGCAGGGGAATAGGGCTGTTGACGGTGACGCGGTTGGGATAGAACCACAGCACCAGCAATTGCCTGGGCCGCTGCACCACCGAGTTAAAATCCAGCCGCAGATAGAGGTTGAAGTGATCAAACCCATACCAGAGGCGGCGAACGGCGCTGTTGCGGTGCATGGTGCCTCGGGCCGCTCCAATCTCCACCCGCCCCGCTTGGCTCCACTCCCGTTCTGCCGGACGACCGTTGATGGCCGGGTGGATAAACCCCTGCGGCAGGCGATCCCCTAGGCCGTCATGATCCTCCAGGGGAAATTGCAGCACGGTCGGCACCGCCTCTCCCAAAGCAGTGTAGAGCGCCTGCAGGTGCTCCCGAAACAACTGGTCGAAAACGGCATCATGGGCGGAGGAGTGGCCTGCCCCAAACCACCAGAACCAATCGGATCCCTCGGCGGCCCAGAGGGCCTCCCAGGCTTGGGGATTGGCGCGGGGATGATCCTGAATCACCTGACGGGCTTGGGCCAGAAGCTCCCAAGCGCGGTTTTTGACGGGATCCCCAATCCAGGTGGTGAAATCTGCCTCGATCCAGGAGCCGCTGTGAAGTTGCTCTGCCGGCAAAAACTCAGTGGGAGGAAACTGATCCAGAAACTCGGAGACCGTCACCAAGCGCAGCGCCGGGTGCTGGCTGAGGCGGGTATAGAGGTTTTCCAAGAAGGGCCGGCCATCTTGGGGGTAGTACTCCCAGCAGTTTTCCCCATCCAGAGCGATGGTCACCAGCCAGGGCTGCTCCTGGGGCAGGCGGTTGCGGATGCTCTCCAGATGGCCAATGAGATCTTTGGCGGCAGCATCGGCGGGCATGGCGCTGTAGCTGAAGCCAATCAAATCCGAAAGGCGGTGATCCCGAAAGACGATGGCCAGATCCCCCCGCTCGGTTTCCAGGCGGTAGGGGCGGTAGAGCTTCTCCGGCTCCAGAATGTGGCCCTGCCCATCGCGATGAAAAGGCTGGCCCAGGCTCCACCCCAAAACCCCTTCGTCGGAGATGATCCAATCAAAGCCCTGTTCTTGCACAATCGGCACAATGGCAGGGCTCACCGATTGCTCCGAAGGCCACAGGCCCCGCGGCTCGCGGCCAAAGCGCTCCCGATAGATCTGCTTAGCCCGCTCCAGTTGGGTGTGGACATCCTGCTCCCAGTGAAAGGGGTAGCGAGGTAAGGGCAACCCTGGGCGGGCCACCCGCGCCGAGCGCTCGCTCACCAACAGGGGCAAGATGGGGTGGGTATAGGGGCTGGTGGTCAGTTCCAGTTGGCCGCTGCTCTGCAGTTTGGCGTGCTGGGGCAAGATGGCGCCGAGGATCTGTTGTTGCTTGGCGTAGATCCGCTGCCGATCCGCCAGGGTAAAACCGGATCCCATTTTGATCCAGCCCTCAATCTCAGGATCCTCCTGAAAGAGGGGATCAAACCAAGACAGGTTGTGCCAGGCCAGCAGATCGCTGAAGTCCTGCGGAGTCCAGTACTGCAGACACCAGTTCACCCCCTGAGATTCCCGTTGGTTGTAGAGCTGCCGGTAACGGGGGTAGGGCTCGATCATGGTGGGGTAGTGGCTGTCGAAAAAACGCTCGACCACAAAGCGCAGTTGATCGGGGCCGAGCTTTTCGACAGGGG
The DNA here is from genome assembly GCF_054058015.1 of Thermostichus sp. MS-CIW-30. NCBI lineage: Bacteria > Bacillati > Cyanobacteriota > Cyanophyceae > Thermostichales > Thermostichaceae > Thermostichus > Thermostichus sp. MS-CIW-30. The sequence continues at coordinate 126,769 of NZ_JBSRZW010000001.1, read as the reverse complement.
ATAGGGTCAGTTCCAGGTAAGGATCAAAAGCCGAGCCGGCTACGTACTCTTCGATTTGCACAATCAGGGAGGGCACCAAGTTGACCGTTTGGTGCAAGCGGGGATAGCGCTCCAGCAGCAAGACCAAGTCCAGGTAATCTTTGATCCCGTGTAGGCGCACCCAAGGCATGCGATATTTACCCGCCACCGGACTTTTGTAGAGGGGTTGGTGTTGGTGCCAAACCAGGGCGACGTGCAGCGGGTAGGTCATGGGCGGTACCGGATCCAACCATCACCCGGATACTAGCCCATCTGTCTGGCTGGCGATCGTAAGAAACTCTTGAATGTCTGAGCTCTGCCGGTGTCGATGGCGGTGGGGAAAAGCTTGCCATTCGGCAGATTCCTCAGGAGAATGGCGGCAAAAGGAAGAGCTGAGCCATGACTGCCGCTACCCACCTTCTGGAACAGTCGATCGTTGTCTTTTCCCAAAACTATTTGCCCATCAGCCGGGTCAATATCAAGCGGGCAATCGTGCTGCTGCTAACAGGCAAAGCCGAACCGCTCTCGATGATGAATGTGCCGGTGTGGAAGGTGCGCTCCCCCAGCCAGGTCATTGAAGTGCCCGAACATATTCGCCTGACCATCAAGGGCAAAGAGCGCGCTTGGCGCGTGCCCCCTGTGAATCGGCGGGAGGTTTTGCGGCGGGATCACCACACCTGCCAGTATTGTGGCAGCACCCACAATCTGACCTTGGATCATGTCGTGCCCCTCTCCAAAGGGGGATCCCACAGTTGGGACAATGTGGTGACGGCTTGCGAACGCTGCAATCAACGCAAGGGCAACCGCACCCCTGAAGAAGCCAACATGCCCCTGCGCAGCAAACCCCGTGCCCCTCTCCACCCGACGGTGGCTTTTGCGGAGCAGTTCTGGCGCGAACACCAAAGTCGGCAAGAGTGACATCCTCCCGGCGCTCATCCTATGGACAGAGCGCGGGCCACCCTTCCCGTCAGCAGGACGGAGTCCTTACCTCGCGGTCGGGCATTCCTGCCCCACGCCACTTGTCTGGGTCTACAACCCCCGACAGAACAACTGGACAGGCGGTTCCCCTTCCCCAGCCTCCCCCCTAGGCACTGCCAGCTCGCAAAACAACCTCTAATCCACCCAGCACAGTTCCCAAGGCTGAGGCTGAGTCCCGATGCACCCGGTACCGGCATTCAGGGCACTGAGGCCCCCCGACAGCCCAGCTGTTGCTAACCATCCCCCAGCACTTGCAACCGATTTGGCCGCTTCCTTTGGGGTCAACCTTGGCAAAGTCCACCCCACCCTTCCAGCAAACCCACTCCAGAAGGCAGAGAATCTATCCCCAGGCAGCCTCGACGCAATCCTTGGGCAACATCCCCCTTGCCCAGCCCTTGGCCTTGAGGTCTTCCACAAAGATCTTCCACAAAGAAAAGATAGAGAGGGTCTGCCCTCGGTCTCAACGCCAATGGGCCCTCTGGAAATGAAACTCTTGGCAACCATTGGCAATGCCCTGCTGCATCCTGGCAACCTGCAGTGGTGCTCTCTTCCAGTGGCAAGACCCCTGCTGTTTTCTCGCCCCCCTGGGTTGCAGCCTTCTCAGCTGGCCTTGCAGGGCTTTGAAGCCCTTGGGCCGTTCCCAAAAGCGCCCTCTGAAGTTGTCAGGAATTGCTCCAAAACCAGGTCAATCCCCGTCGTCCGCCCGTGAGCTGGTTTGTTGGGAGGCATCTGGATAAGCCCAGTACTTGTAGGTTACCGCCAGCATAAGTAGACTTTACTACAGATTTCGCTCAGGGGTATGGCGGGGATCCATGTATCCCAGTGCTCACCCTGCGGCTAGAGCATGGGACCTATTGCCCCCGCACCCCCGTTAGTTAAAATTGTTGGTACTAGAACTGTAAGGCACAGCTTCTTCTAGCTTTGTCCAGGTTTGCGACTGAGCTACAGGTGCTCTGTTGTGGGCAAAGGGAACTTGCGCCTCGGCTGCAGCAAGCAAGATGGGGGTTGGCTTCCTGCAAGGACTCCGTCCCGCTGACGCGATCAGCAGGTTTTGGGAAAGGTTGAAGGTTGTAAGTTGGCTCAGAAGAGGACTGGGTGTTTTGGGGCAGATGAAAAGTAGCTTAGTGCAGCTCGATTATCGAGTTTATAAGTTGGCGCGGCTGTTGAGCGAATATTTGGAGTTGGGGAAATGGGTTGCCCTGTCTGCTGGCTCGCTGGGTGAAGAGCCTTCTGGCAACGAACATCAAGCCTGGCTGCACAAATTTTCAGTTTACTTGTCAGAGCAGGCTCCTTGCCCTGGCCTCAAGGATCGGGATCCCGTAGGCTAGGTAGGCCCTCCCCTGCTGCACTCAACATCCTGCTGCACTCAACATGTGGATCCCTTCTTGGTGGCCGAAGCTCAGTTTTCAGGTTTGGCTGATCTTTATCGGTCGGCTGCTTTCCCAAACTGGAACCGGCTTTACCTTGTTTTATGCCAGTCTCTTTTTTGTGAATCAGGTGGGGCTGACCGCCACCCAAGTGGGCCTGGGGCTAGGCATTATGGCTTTTGCCGGGGTGTTTGGCCGCATCCTGGGCGGCTCGATGGCCGATGGAGCTTGGGGGCGCCGTTCCACTTTGATCCTCTCTCTGGCTATTTCCACCTTGGGGTCGTTTGGGTTTGCGCTCTCCTATGACTTCTGGAGTTTTGCCCTGGCCAATATGGCTGCAGGCTTGGGGCAGGGGTTGTACTGGCCGCCTGCGGAAGCGATTGTAGCAGATCTAACCACTCGTGAGCAGCGCAACGAAGCCTACGCTCTCAACCGTCTAGGGGATAACCTGGGCCTCAGCCTTGGGGTGGCTATGGCCAGCACGCTGGTGGCTCTGACGGGGGCCTATCGGCTCTTGTTTGTAATCGACGGTGTCACTTTTCTAATCTTTCTGGCAGTACTTTGGTTTTTTATCCGGGAAACTCGGGCGACTTGTCCGGCAGCAGAGCCTGTGTTGGCAGGTTGGAAAACCGCCCTTAGAGATCGCTCCCTTTTGGTGTTTGGCCTGTCGAATATCCTGTTCACCACCTATGTGGCCCAGCTCAGCAGCAGCATGCCCCTTTACTTCCGCAATGGGGTAGGGATCCCAGAGGTGCAAATCGGCATTTTGTTTGCCTTGCATGGGGCCTTGATCGCTCTGCTGCAGATGCCGGTGGCCCGTTGGTTGAATCGCCGGACGCGCATCCAAGGGTTGCAGGGATCCGCCCTGATGTGGGGGGTGGGATTTCTTTTGGTTTGGCTTAGCGGTCTGGCGGCGGAATTGGGGGCTCCGGCCCCGGCGGTGGCAGTCTTGGCGCTGGCGGTGCTCTCTTTGGCGTTGGTGAGCTACAACCCCTCTGCCTCTGCTTTGGTGGCGGATTTGGCGCCGGATCACTTGCGGGGGGTGTATCTGTCGGTCAACTCCCTCTGCTGGGCGGCGGGGTTTGCTCTTGGCCCAATGATTGGGGGGATGGCCTTGGACTTGCCGCAACCGTGGGCAAGCGGGTTGTGGATCTTTTGGGTGATCACCGTCAGTTGGGTTTGGGGGATCCTCCGCTTTCTGAACCGCATTCTGCCCTGCAAGGTGAATAGGGCCGCAGTGCCTCCGGTGATGGAGCCCGCTCCCCTCGGTGACGCAGAACGCTAGAGCCCAGGAAAGAAGCAGATTTTGGGATCCCAGTCTTGGCCAACAGCTGGTTAGAGTATGGATGTCGAACAGGAAGGCTAGTTCTGCTCTTGTACCCTGCAATTTGGTCTCAACGGTGGAGGATCTGAATCATGAGCTTGATTGGCAACATCATCTGGCTAATCTTCGGGGGTTTGCTGACAGGTTTGGGCTACATCTTAGGAGGACTGAGCCTTTGCCTGACAATCATCGGCATTCCCTTTGGCTGGCAGAGCATCAAACTGGGGTTTGCAGTGCTTGCCCCCTTCGGAAAGGAAGTGGTGGAGTATCCCGATGCCAACAGCCCGCTGCTGCTGATCTTTAACGTCATCTGGCTATTGCTGTTTGGCTGGCCGTTGGTGCTTAACCATCTCTTCTGGGCTGTGATTCTGGCAATCACCATTGTTGGGATCCCCTTTGCCAAACAACACATGAAGTTAATTATTTTGTCGTTGTTGCCTTTTGGCCGAGATCTGCGCTGAGAAAGTGGGTGAACCTAGATTGTGGGTTTATTGAGGGGTACGGCCAAACTGGTTATTAGGCATTTCTCACTTGGGATGCAGGAGAGTTTTCTGTCGGGTTGTCAGGATTTGGGGTTGCCAATTGCCAAGGCTGCTCTCGGAGTTGCTCTATTGAACCATCGTCAAACTATTGGTAATGACTTGCCTCGTGTAATTTCCCCAAGTTTGAGCGGCTATGCTGCTGCTTCCTCGTGTTGGGCTAGAGTCATCATTGCCCAGCCAAATGCCGGTCACCAGGGGAGGGTTGGGCGTGTAGCCGATAAAGAGCAGATCCTTGTTGGCGGTGGTGGTGCCGGTTTTACCGGCTTCTCCAATGCCGAGCCGGGCAGTAGTACCGGTGCCGGAGCTGATCACCCCTTGCAGTACGGTTGTCATCTGTTGGGCGACGGTTTCTGGCAGGACAAGTCGCTGAGAACGGGGATCCTCCCGACCAGGGTAAATCTCACGGCAGGTGCGAAAGTCGTTGGGGTTGGCGCAATCGCTGCTATCCAAGATGCGGCGGATGGTGTGGGGCCTTGACCAAAGGCCACGATTGGCAAAAGGAGTGAAGGCTGCTGTCAACTCCAGCAAGTTCACCTCCATTGTGCCAATCACCATAGAAGGATAGGGTTGCAACGGCGATTGGATGCCCATTTGCCGGGCCGTCGCCACCACTTGCTCTAGACCTACCTGTTGGGCCAACCGCAGGGCAATCACGTTTTCGGAGAGGATCAGGCCGCGGGCCAAATCCATAGGGGCCGATCCCGAGCGACAGCCCCGAAAGGTGAGGTTGCCCCAGGTGAGGGGCTCGCAAGACAACACTTGGGAGAGAGGGATCCCCTGGGTGAGGGCAGCCGCATACGTGAACACTTTGAAGGTGGAGCCCGGCTGCCTTTGAGCTTGGGTAGCCCGGTTGAAGGGGCTGGCGTTGTAGTCGATCCCGCCCACCAAAGCCAGCACTTCACCGTTGCGGCTGTCGAGACTGACCAAAGCGCCTTGGCTGAAGCCCAAGCGGGATCCGGACTCGCGCACCGTTTGGGCCAGGACTTGCTCTGCCAAACGCTGGTAGGGCAAATGCACCGTGGTTTCGATGATGAAGTTGCCCTCTGCCGAGAGGTCTTGGCCCAAAAGCTGCCGCAGCTCCTGGAAGACGGCACTGTAAAAGTAGGGAGCAACTGTCGAGGTTTGGGAGCGCAAATTGGGGTTGAGGGTGAGGCGACTGCGCCGGGCCCGCCGAATCTCCTCTTCGGGGAAGACTTTCAGCTCGCTCAGGCGATCCAACACCCGATCCCGACCCCGAACGGCGGCATCATAGTTGGCGACAGGGTTAAAGGCATTGGGCGCGGGCAAAATGGCCGCCAGAGTCGCAGCTTCGGAAAGGCTGAGCTGGCGGCTTGGGATCCCGAAATAGAACTGGGCGGCAGTCTCAAAGCCGTAGATGCCGTTGCCCAGGTAAACATTGTTGAGGTAGAGAGCGAGGATTTCGTCTTTGCTGTAGCGCTGTTCCAGCTTCAGGGCGGCGACGGCCTCCCGCAGCTTGCGCCCAAAGGTATTGCCGGAGCCGGTGTAGTCCCGCAGAACGGTGCGGGCCAGTTGTTGGCTGATGGAGCTGCCCCCCTGCTGCACTTCCCCCGAGCGCAGGTTCACCCAGAAGGCGCGGGCAATGCCCAGCAGATCCACCCCAAAGTGGGAGTAAAAGCGGTGATCTTCGGCGGCGACCACCACCTTGGGCAAAATCGGCCCAAAAGCTTCCAGGTCGGGCAGCTCCCGGTAGGTGTCCCCCTGATGGCGGCGCAGCTCCGTCTGCTGATCCCCGGCCAGGACGATCAGGGGGTTGCGATCTGCGGAGAGGGGTGGCTCCACTGAGAACTTGCTCCACTCATGGCCGATCCAAATCCTCGCCCCCAGCCCCAAGACTACCATCAGGATGAGGCAGCCGCGCACCCCATACACCTGTGGTGGGGGTGGATCCAGCACTTGAATCCAGACGCTCTCCGGATCCCGAGGCGGGCCAAGGCTCAGTTGCTGGCCGTGGCGCAAGATCACCCGGCGCACCCGCTCGGCGCCACCGAAGGGTTTGAGGCGGAAAACGCCGTTGGTCGAGTCTTGATCTTCTAGCTGGTAGCGACCGGCATTCCACCCCAGCCAGTAGAGAATAGAGGGCAACGGGATCCGCCAACCCAGACCGGGCAGGCGCCAATCCGGGCGGGGACGGATGTGGGCGTGGAGATGGCTCACCGCGGGGGCAGGGATGCGAATGGTGGCCACCGTCTGGCTGCGACCGAGAATGTCGGATCCCTTCAGGGCAACCACTCGAGGGGGCTCTCCCGGGCAGGTAATCCACAGGCGCACCGGGCGCTTGGGGGGAGGAGGTTCGGGGGGTTTGAGGAGAGCCGTAGGCCCGATAGGGAAGGGCCTGGCCAGGGTTTTGAAGAAGCGAGCGACGGTGCCCAACAGCGGCTTTTTGTCTTCAGAAGCAGACATGGCTCAGTCCCCCCGCAATTCGCGCGCACGGCGCAGCAGCTCCTGCATGGTCTGGCCGGGAAGAGGGCCGCCTGCTGCTGAATTGAGGTTACGGGCCTTGGGAGGCCGGGCAACAGGGGCAGCCGGGGGTAGGGTGGGAGAGGAGACAGGAGAAGGGGGTGGAGCACCGCTGGGCAGCGCGGGATCCCAGAGGGCCATGTAAAGATGGCCTTGGGCGTTGCGTTCGATCCTGCCGGCCCAGGGGCCAACGCGGAATTGCACTCGCCCGGAACGTCCCTCGCGCACAGCCTGCAGTTCTCGCTGCAGTTGAGCAGGCAAGGGGGCTTGCAGCATATCCTCCAAGAGTCCTTCCACTTGCGGGGTGGGTACGCCAGCGGTGACGGTAGCTTCGGTTTGCCGCAGGGCCAGACTGGATGCGTCGTAGAGCAGGCCCAGGTTCACCCCGCCAAAGCGGTACAGGTCGTACACGGTATTGGGCCAAGCGCCCTGCCCCTGCTGGTTGGGGGATCCCAGGCTGGCTCGTACCGTCTCGCGGGAAGTCTCCAAGGGAAAGGCGCGAAACACCGGCTCGCTCCGGGTGTAGGGTTCCAGCTCCGGTGCCGGGTCCCGCCGTTTGCTCTGCTCTGAAGCCAAAACAAGGAACTCAGGGATCCCCTCCAGCGGCGGCTCCTCGCTCGAACCACTCTCCTCAGACAGGGGATGGGCATTCTCTGGGGCAATGGGATCTTCCACTGCCGGACGAGATCCTGGCCCGGAAACACGGGGGGCCGAGGGGCGCTGCAGCAACTGTCCCCATTGCCAACTCACCAAAACCCAGCCCAGCAGCCCGCCCATCAGAAAGGGAATCAGGCGCACCCAAAGCAGGGATCCCCCGTTCTCGACCTCCGTGGCCGCCGTCAGGGGCCTGAGCCGCAGAGTACCGGCTGTAACCAAGGACGGCGCAGCGGCAGGGAGACCTCCAGAAAGTGGGCCAGAGGCAGCCTCTTCCGACGAGGCGACTGGGACCTGAGGGGCAATAGATCCCTGTGCTCTGGCTTGAATGTGCTCCAGCTCCGCCAACACATTGGCCACCGATTGCGGGCGGGCGGCAGGATCTTTGGCCAGGCAACCGAGGATCAAGTCAGACAAACCGGCGGGCAGCGGAAACTTCAGTCCCCAGTCTTCTAGAGGGATGGGCCGGTGCTTGTGGTGGGCCTGGTACCAGCCCGGGAAAGATTCGGTGGTGGGCTTGAGGGGCATCTCCCCGGACACCATCTGGTACAGCATGATCCCGAAGCTGTAGATATCGGAACGGGCGTCCAGCGGCAACCCTTCCAGCTGTTCCGGGGAAGAATAGGCCAGCGTTCCCAGGTAGGCATGGGTAAAGCTCAAAGATTCATGGCTGTTGAGCAGCTTGGCAATGCCGAAATCCACCAGCTTCGCCAGTTCCCCAAAACTGTCATCGGCCACCACGATCACATTGGCCGGCTTCAAATCGCGGTGGATCACCTGCACCCGTTGCCCTTCCATGAGGATCCCCTCGTGGGCCGCCTTTAACCCCAGGCCAATTTGGCGGGCCAGCCGGAAGAAGCGCTCCAAAGGCAAAGCCCCTGCGGCCAGAATATCCTTGAGGGTTTGGCCGTTCAGGTATTCCATCACATAGAAAGGCACCTCATCGGGGGTAAGGCCATAGTCATTGACTTTGACAATGTGCAGGCTTTTTTGGCCCAAAGCCGCGCAGGCTTTCGCTTCCCGTTCAAAGCGCAGGCGGGTGCGCCGATCCATTGCCGGCTGGGAAAGCAGCTTGACAGCCACTTCCACCCCACCAAAGAGCAAATCTTGAGCCAAATAGACTCGCCCCATGCCCCCCTGTCCCAGCAGATGTACGAGTCGATAACGCTGAGCCAAGAGGCGACCCAAAAAGGGATCCGACGCAGTAAACATAGGGAATCGCGGCGGTACGGAGAACAGGTTTGCAAGAGTCTCGAAGGGATCCGGCAGGAGCGGGCTACCTCTACCATAAGCACTGGAGCCGTCATAGGCCATGCTCGCCGCCGTCAATCCAGTTGCCCTTGATGTCTTTGCCAATTGTTTACCACCCCGACTACAGTGCCCCCCTGCCGCCGGGCCATCGCTTTCCCATGCCGAAATTTCGCCTCTTGCAAGAGCTGCTGCTGCGGGAAGGGGTGATCCGCCCCCAGCAAGTGCACCACCCTGAGCTGCCCCCTCTCGCCTGGATTGAGTCGGTACATACCCCTGAGTACGTCAGAGCCTACTGTGAGGGATCCCTGGAGGCCAAGCTGCAGCGGCGCATCGGCCTGCCCTGGAGCCCGGAGCTGGTGCAGCGCACCTGTCGAGCGGTGGGGGGTACCGTCTTGACCGCCCAATTGGCCCTGCGCCACGGCCTGGCCTGCAACACCGCCGGCGGCACCCACCATGCCTTCCCCGCCTACGGCTCCGGCTTTTGTATCTTCAACGACCTGGCCATTGCCGCCCAAGTCCTGCTGCAGCAAGGGCTGGTGCAAAGGCTCTTGATCGTGGATCTGGATGTCCATCAAGGAGATGGCACTGCTTGGATCTTTCGCTCCGAGCCGCGGGTGTTCACCTTTTCCATGCACTGCGAGGCCAACTTCCCCGCCACCAAACAACAGAGCGACCTGGACGTGCCCCTGCCAGTAGGCATGGAAGATGAAGCCTATCTCCAGACTTTGGCCGACCACTTGCCCGATCTGTTGGCTCAGGTGCGCCCTGACCTGGTGCTCTACGATGCCGGTGTGGATCCCCACGAGGAAGATCTCCTGGGCAAGCTGGCCCTTAGCGACCAGGGCCTGTTTCGGCGAGACATGCAGGTGCTGAACACTTGTCTAAAGCAGGGCTATCCTGTCGCCTGCGTCATCGGCGGCGGCTACGGCAAAGACCTCAACCGCCTCGTGTATCGCCACTCCCTGCTGCACCGAGCGGCCAGCGAAGTGTACCGCCAATACCGTCTTTAGCCGGGCGCAAACTAGGCGTATTCGGCAATCACTACTGTGATGTTGTCTCGCCCGCCCCGCTCTTTGGCCGCCTCGATGAGCTTTAGGGGAAGTTGCTCCAAATCTTCCACCTGCAGGCAATACTCGATGATCACTTCGTCGTCCAGCTCCTCAGTTAGGCCGTCGCTACACAACAACAGGCGATCCCCTGGGTAAACTGTAATCGGCTGCACAGAAGGTGGACCCGCATCGGGTCGGCCCAGGCAGCGCTCGAGAATATGTCGCCAAGGGTGAATCCGGGCCTGCTCATAGGTCAGCTCCCCCAGTCGAATGGAGCGAGCCACTAAGGTGTGATCCTCGGTCATTTGCTGCATTTCGGATCCCCGTAGGCGATAGAGGCGAGAATCGCCAATGTGAGCACTCCAGCAGTTGCCCTTGGGATCCACCATGGCCACCACCACCGTAGTGCCCATGTCTGCCCGCTCTGGATTTTCCCGCTGATCCTTGAGGATGGCACTGTTGGCTGCTTCTACGGCTTCGCTGAGCAACCGGGGTGCCGGCACGTTTTTCCAGCCTCGATCCAGATATTCTCGGATGGTCTCGACAGCCAACAGGCTGGCTGTAGCCCCGGCAGCATGTCCTCCCATACCATCGGCAACAATAAAGTAGCGTCCCTCCGGATCGCAGTAGTAGGCATCCTGATTGCTGCTGCGGATCTTGCCGGGATCCGTAGCGCAGGCATATCGTCGCATCACATCAATCGCTCTGACCGATTCAACCTTAAGAGTACTCTGATTAAAGCAAGAGCAGCGAGGGCAGCCAAAACCAAAGTGATAACCGTTAAGGTAGCATGTCCGGCCAAAAAGAGCTGAGTTGCGCTCAAAAAAAAGGCCGCAAACAACACCCCGTAAATGACTCCCAGCCCGGTGTTGTTCAGCTTGCGCAGCAAGCGCTCCGTCTCGCTGGATCGCACCCGCAGGCGCAGCTCCCCTTGTTCTATCTTGCTCAAGGTCAATTCGATCCGGCGCGGCAAGCTGAGACTGCTGCTGGTGAACTCAGCCGCTTGACGGCCAACCTGGGCCAAGAGGGTCTCAGTCTTGCTTCCGTTTAAACTCATCAGCTCTTCCGCAAAGGGTTTGGCCACCTCCATAAAGTCGAACTCCGGATCCAGCCCCTTCCCCAATCCCTCCAGCGTGGTCAGGGCCCGCATCACAAAAGTAAAGGTAGCCGGAAAACGAAACGGCTGATCGTAGGCCAGCTCGTAAAGGTCTTCGCTAATGGCCGCCACCGAGATTTCTCCCGAGTTGCTGGAAAAGGGTTTGTCCATAAAGTGATCCAGCATGTACTGCACCGAGCGGCGCACCGGAGCCAGATCGGCGGTGGGCACCAGCACCCCCAGTTCCACCAGCGAGGCCACCACCCGATCGGCATTTTTGGAGACCACACCTGCCAGCGTGCCCATCAGCTTTTCTTTCACATCGGAGCGCAGGCGGCCCATCATGCCGAAGTCGTAGAAGATCAACGTGCCATCGGGCTTCACGGCAATGTTGCCGGGGTGGGGATCGGCGTGAAAAAAACCATCCTTGAGCAGTTGCCGCAGATAAGCCTCTGCCCCCAGACGAGCCAAAACCTTGCGATCCAACCCTGCCGCACTCAAGGCTTCGTAATCGCTGATTTTGATCCCCGGCAGGTATTCCAACGTCAACAGGCGAGGAGAGGTGTAACGCCAATACACTTTGGGAACAGCAATTTGCGGCATATCCCGAAAGTTGCGACGGAAGGTATCGGCATTGCGGCCCTCATTGAGGTAATCCACCTCTTCCCAGAGGGTGCGCCGACACTCTTCGTAGATGCCGATCCAGTCGCGGCCCGGCCCGCCCCAAGAGGTGCGATACTGAAAGAACTCGGCAATCCCACGGCAGATCTCCAAATCGATGGTGAACAGCCGGGTCAGCCCCGGACGCTGCACCTTCACCACCACCTCTTCCCCGGTTTTCAGCTTGGCGCGATGCACCTGCCCCAAGCTGGCAGCGGCCAAAGGGGTGGGATCAAAGTAGCTGTAGATTTGGGTTATCGGCCTGCCCAGCTCCTGCTGCACAATTGCCGCCACCTGTTCGTAGCTGAAAGCAGGCACCCGATCCTGCAGCTTGGAGAGCTCCTCGACATATTCCGAGGGGAAGAGATCGGCGCGGGTGGAGAAAAACTGCCCCACTTTAATAAAAGTAGGGCCTAAGTTAAGCAGCGTTTCGCGGATCCAAATGGCTCTGGCCCGGCGGCGCTTGGCCTTTCGCTCGGGCGTGGGTTGTCCCCCATAGCTCCAAGCCTGCTGATCCAGCCAAAGGTAAAACAGCCAGGTGAGCACAAATCGCCAAATGTCCAGCATGCGGCCCTGGCGAGTATAGTTCTCCCGGGCCCAGCGGTAGGCGGTATAGGGCTTGACGGGTTGTGATCCCAAAGAAGTCCGGGATCCCAAAAGGCTCGCGTTCAAGCGTTTCGACTCCGGTACTTCTGCAACTCGGAGCGCAGCTGCGCCACTTCCGCCCGCAAGTCGTCCAGAGTTGCCTGCAAATCTTCTGTCTGGAAAGGCAGCGGCACCCTTTCCTGGGCGGCCATGGATGCTTCTGCCTCAGCCCGGGTCATGACATCCTGGGCAAAGGTTTGCCAGCCCTCCTGCAGCTCAGCCCACACCTTGCCCACTTCCCCGGCAATATCGGTGAGGGCGCTTTCCAAACGCTCGCGCAGAACGTCTGCCACAGCTTTGCCGACAAAAAAAGCCTGCACAACCGGATTCTTCATGCGACCCAAGTGTTAAGAAGCATCACCCAGATTATAACGAATCCTGCTCAAACACAGCGGCGAGCCGACCCACCCGAACAGCCTCGGATCGATCGGCCCGGCAGAGCCCGCAAAGGGTTGTCCCCGGAAGCTTGCCCAGTCCTAGCGGCGGCTGGTGGTCATGTCCGGGATCTTCAGATCGAAGACGCTGATGTTTTGCCGCGCTGCCGGCTTGGGATTGAGCATGCGGGCCATGTTGAGGAAGTTTTCTGGATCCCCGGCTTTGGGAGGACGGGTGAGACGATAGGTGCGCACCACTTCCCGCGTCGAGCGCTTCACGCCGGAGACATCGCGCCAACGGGCTCCATAGCGGGGGGTCACCAGGTTGGCGGGCTTTTCCGACAGGCGACGGCGTTGGTAAGGCACCACATCGTCCCCAAAGGCGGCATTGTACTCTTCGCTATCCACCACAGCGTCGATGAAGCCATCTAGCCCCTTGGTGGCAACGATGATGGAGTACTTGATGCGCTCCTGTTGGCTGTAGGTGGGCCGACCCAAAAAGCGCTGGAAGGTGACCTCGATGAAGCGGTAGTTGTCGTTGGGAACCATGACCAGATCCCGGTACACCTCCGACTTGCCCAGGCCGCGCACAAACTCTTTGACCGAGATTGCCCCGTTGCGCAACTGGGATTCCAGAGCTTTTTGCCGATAGCTCTCCAGCATCAGATGCTCGCTGAAGATCTGGCGATAGGCGGCGCGAATGATGTTGTCAATTCCTGTCGGGTCGTCAGGACGGTAGACCGGCGGGGTTTCGTCGCTGGCTACAAAGTAGCGAGGCACCCGTTCATTTTGGGTGGTGGGGCGATCGGCAAGCAACGGAAGGGACATAGATGGTGCTCCTAAAAAAACGAGAAAAACTTAAGAAAAACACAGTGGGGCAGGGAAGCTAAGGCTCGGCAGCCAATTCCTGCCAGCTCATCTGGGCGCGGAGAGGGATCAGAGGATCGGCATCTTCCAGGGCCATCTGGAGCGCAGCCTCGACTGAGGGGCGCAGAGATTGTTCACCCTGGCGAGCCAAGTCCGTCAGGGATCCAACGGCGGCGTAGCGGACTCCCCAATCGGCATCGGCAAGACATTGCCGCAACAGTTGCAAGGCTCGCTCTTGATCGAGCAAGGGCCGCTTGGCCGCCACTCGTCCTAGCCCACGGGTCGCCGCCCGTCGCACACTGGGGGCAAAGTCCGCTACAATGGCTTCCGCCAAAAAGGGGTAGGCATCCCCATGGCCAATACGGGCCAGAGCCCGCACCGAATAGGCCCGCGCCCCGTAATCGAAACCGTCAATATGGCTCAGCAAGGGCTGCACCGCGGCTTCCCCAAAGCGCAGCACCTCCTCCAGAGCAGCCTCCCCAACTGCAGGGCGATTAAACCCAAAGGCGCGAATTAAGATGGGGATCCCTTCCACTTGGCCCAAAGCGCCCAGCGCCCTCACCACCCGCAACAATTCCTCAGGCGACGTGGCCTGCTCCAATTCTGCTGCCAGTTGAGCCACAGCAATGGGAAACGCTTGAGCAGCCGAGGCGGAGGACATAGGCAACGAATAGTCAAAGGTACACTTGAAACCGCTGATCAAAGGCACTGAGCGCCCCAGGATCCTAGAAGAGCTTCTCCAGTTGCGGCAGGATCACCGCCGTCACCTGAGCCAGCGGCACCCACCCCAACTGAAGCGCCACATCGAACAGCCGCTTCAGAGCATTGATGCGCAGGTTGAGAGCCACGTCGGCTGTGGCCAGCAGCGGCGCCCCCGCCACCCATCCCGATTCGGCCAGGTCGAACAAAGCGGCCTGTCGTAGGCTGGAGTTGGAGTGGGCCAGTAGCGCCACCAGGATTTGGGTCAGCTCCTCGGCTTGCGTAAAGCGATAGAGCACCCAAGCCGCTGCCGAACGCACCCGCTCAGAGGGATGGTTCAAAAAGGGCCGGATTGCTGCCTCAGCCTCGGTGGCCTGAAGCTGACCCAAGGCCTCGATAAGGGCTTCCCAGGGCTGCTCCTGCTCGCGGGACTGCAACAGTGCCAGCAAGGGATCCACCGCTCGCTTGTCCCCCAATTGAGCCAAGGCATAGGCAGCCTCTTCCCGCACATGAAAGTCGGTACAAGTGAGCGCCTCGATCAAACCGGGCACGGCCCGCGCATCCCCAATTTGCCCCAGGGCCTTAGCGGCATTGCGGCGCAGAGGATAGCCCCCCAAGGCAGTGCGATCCCGCTCATCCTGCAACGCCAAAAGCAGCGGCTCTACCCCCCTTGGATCCCGAACTGTGCCCAGGTACCAGGCAGCATAGTAGCGATCTTGCAAGTCATCCCCCTGCAGCCGGGCTATCGCCTGCTCCCAAGTGAGCTGCTGCGGCAGCACCGCCGTGTTGGATGCCATACGAACCGTTGCAGAGCTGTTCATGACACCTGGGCAACCTTGCCGGTAACTTCAGTCGGCCGTCGGGCCTCCCTCACTCAGCAGCGCCGTTGCCCTGAGCGGGAGAGGCATTGGCTCCCGACAAGGCAGTGACCTGCACGATTTTGCCACCCATCCGCAGAATGCGCTGCATCTCGGCAGACAACCGACTGTAGGGAACGGTGGTGCTCAGGGTGCTGCGGCGAACTTTGGCAGAGGTGGCCAGAGCATCGGGCGGGTTGAGCAGACCGGTGTACTCAACTCGGTAAACCCGGCTGCCGGCTTCTGTCAGGGCTTCAGGGCTGGTGGTGCTTTGACCAAACATCGCTTTCCCCAGGTATCTATGAGACTTCGTTTGGAAGACAGGCAAACTGACCAGCGAACAAGCCGTACCGGCTATTCTCGCGAACCAGCACGCTGCCGTTGGGCAATGCCTACAATCCAAAGGCTAACTACCCCAGACTGGAGAGCAGGCGACCAACCCAACCGGCTTAAGAGAAGCCAAGGCGCCAAACCAACCTGGAAACAGGTGGAATAGACCTCTTTGGAGCCGTCGCCTGCTCTGGAGAGACACACAATTGGAAGACAAAGAAAGAGATCGTCCCCTCCCAACAAGCAGGGATCTCTGCCCTGGGATCCCCTAGCTGAGGGCGTTGATGGCGTAATCGAAGTAGATGGCAGCTTCGTTGGCCGCTTGACCGCTCAGCATGCCCAGAGCGCGGCTCTTCATGTACTGCAGAGCCACGATGTACCAGCTGGGAGAGAGGTTAAAGGAGCGGTTCACTTCCCGCAGTCCGGCCACCAGGTATTCATCGAGGGGGCCGGTGCCACCTGCAACCAGAGAATAGGTAATGAAGCGGAGGTAGTAGCCGATGTCGCGGGCACACTTGGCCTGAAACACATCGCCGTGGCCCATTTCACCCGGCTGAGTCAGGTAAGGGAACCTCTTGAACACTTCCTGCACCGCTTCCCGCACCAGAGTTTGCTGGTTGTTGGTTAGGACACGGGCCGCTTCCAGAGAAGCAGCAGCACGCTGGTAACGACCATTCACGGCCTGCAGTTCGCTGGCATTCAGAAAACGCCCTTGATTGTCAGCGGCAGCAATCGCTTCAGTGATGACAGTTTTCACCTTGCAACTCCTAAATTCATCGATTGTGTTGTTAATGGACGTTCTGTAGGAAAGGCGGACTGGATTTCCACCTGCCTATCAGAAATGAGGGATCTAACGGATCTCAATTCTGAAAGGAACGACCAAGCTGGCTTCGACCCAAAGCTCAAACGATGGCGGCAGCAGCCTTATCGAAGTAGCTGGCCACTTCGCTTTGCAGCGCAGAGCAGTCCCCAGGGGTGATGCCTTTCGGATCCATGATCTTGGCCAGGGCTTCTTTCTTCATGGCAGCAATGCCGTTGGCCACAGAAGTGGTGGGCACCCCCAGAGCAATGTAGGTTTCCCGCAGGCCGTTCAGGCAGCGATCTTCCAGCACAGAGCTATCCCCGGCCAAGGTGGCATAGGTGATGTAGCGCAGGATGATCTCCATGTCCCGTAGGCAGGCAGCCATGCGGCGGTTGGTGTAGGCATTGCCGCCGGGAGCGATCAGATCTGGCTCTTGAGCAAACAAAGAGCGAGCTGCATTGGTTACGATTTGGGCGGCATTGCTGGTCATGCGGTTGACAGCATCTAGGCGCTTGTTGCCCTCTGCCACCAAAGCCGCCAGACGGTCAAAGTCTTGGTCACTTAAAAAGGCACCGCGTGCATCTGCCTGAGCGATCACCCGGGTAAAAGCATCTTGCATGATGGATCTCCTTCTGGTCTTTCCAAAAAGTGGTGAGCGACTGGCTGAACCTCCCAAAAGCCGAATCCCAAGCTTTTTTGCGGGATCCTCTTTGACCCCCAAAAATCAAGGATTCCGTGGCAGCAGACCCCCCACCGAACCCCTAAATTTTTAGATAGGTCAAGAACCTCTGCGACTTTCAGACAGCCGAGCATCCAGCCTAATTTTATATCGCGGGATGGATGAGTGTTTTGTGAAGATTTGCAAACCTACCAACCCCAAAATGTCTGCCTAGGCTGGGATCCCTGGACTATGGGGCGCAGCAGGGGGGAAATGGGTCTGCGGGCTGGCTCACAAAATGTAAACATTTGTTTTGAGATGGAAGCAGTCTGAGTGGGCACCTTCCTGAACAGAAGTTAACACTCTGGAGTGGTCACCTCTTGCAGGGCCGCTTTGAGGGCTCGACAAAAGTGAGCTATTTGTTGCAGTCCTTCTTCAGGCGTGGGGGCTTTGGCCAGCCGTTGCACAAATGCGCTGCCCACAATCGCCGCATCTGCTCCCCAGAGAGCGATCTGGCGGGCCTGGTCGGGAGTGGAGATGCCGAAGCCCACCCCAATCGGCAGGGGGGTTTGTTGGCGCAGTTGCTGCAGCAAAGCCGGGATCCGCTTTTCCAGGGTGGCCCGTTCGCCGGTAACGCCGGTGGTGCTGACCAAGTAGACAAAGCCACTGGACTGCTGGGCAATGCGGCGCATGCGCTCCGGGGGGCTAGTGGGGGCCACCAGCAGGATGAGGTCGATCTCTTCGGCCTGGGCTGCTTGTCGCAGGGATCCCGCCTCTTCCAGAGGCAGATCGGGGACGACCAAGCCGGCACAGCCGGCCTGCCGCAGTTGATGCAGAAAGTTGGGGATGCCGAGCTGGTGGATGGGGTTGTAGTAGGTGAACAGGATCAGGGGGGCCTGCAGCGAGAGACAGCGCAAGCCTTGTAGAATGGCGCCCAAAGTGACTCCCCGACTGAGGGCGCGGGTGGCTGCTGCTTGGATCACCGGCCCATCCGCCAAGGGATCCGAGTAGGGTACCCCCAGCTCGATAAGATCGGCGCCGCTCTGATCCAGAACCTGCAAAGCCTCAAAGGTGGTTTCCAAGTTGGGATCCCCAGCGGTGAGGTAGGGGATGAGGGCTTTTTCACCACGGCTGCGCAGCGCCTGAAAGCAGGCTGTGATCCGAGTGGGCATGGGATCCATTCGATTCTGAGGAGATTGAGAGCATCCCCCACTGTAGCGTCTGCCGGGATCCCTAGGGGAGAGGCACAAAATCGTAGCCGGTACCGGAGCGGTTGCCGGGCTCAACCTGCACCAGCACATGGGGAGCATTGCGGTCGCCGGAGGGCAAGAAGCGCACTTCTCCGGAAGCCCCGTCCTGGAGGAGGAAGTTGGGATCCTGCAAACGGGCCAGCACAGCGTTGCGGCTGGTGGCTCCTTGGCTGAAAGCTTGCAAGAAAACCCGGGTGGCATCATAAGCCAGAGCAGTGCGCCAATTGACCTGCCCTCCCCAAAGCTGAGCCGCCGCCTGGGCAAAGCCGCGGTTGCGCGGCACCTGAGGATGCCAGGGTACCGCCACCACCAAGCCCTCTACCGCTGCTCCCCCGTCTTGCAACGTGGTGAGGCTGAAGAGCACATCGCCGCCCAGAAGAGCAAGGGGCTTACCGGTTGCAGCGTTCTCGCGGGCTACGGCCAGCGCTTTTTCGGCTACGGAAGCCGTGGGAGCTAAAAAAGCTACCTGGGATCCTTGGCCGACGGCCCTTTGCAGGCTGGCCTGGGGGTTGAAGTCCGACGCCGATAAGTCGAACTCCGCCAGCACGATGCCCCCTTCGCTGGTCAGGGTGGAGGCAAAGGCATCGCGCAAGCTGGAGCTGTAGGCGCTGTTGGGGTTGTAGAAGATGGCCACCCTTTGCAACCGCAACGTGTTGAGAGCATAACGGGCCAGTTGCGTGCCGGCCACTTGATCCGAGGGCACGGTGCGAAAAATGGCATCCCCCAGCATGCTGATGCGGGTGCTGGTGGAGGTGGAGGAGATCATGGCCAAGCCGGCAGGCTGATAAACCTCGGCTGCAGCCAGGGTGGCGTCGCTGGTGTTATGGCCAATCACCCCCAAGATCTCGGGCTGGCTCACCAGAGCCTTGGCCACCGCCGTTGCTCGCTCAGGGTTGTCGCCATCGTCGGCAATCACTACCCGCAGCAGCCGTCCTCCGATTCCCCCCTGTTGGAAAAGCTCCTCCTGAGCTTGCGCCACCCCGCGCAGGGTCTCTTTGGCGCGGTTGGGGTTGCTGGAGATGGGCACCACCACCGCCAGGCTCAAGGGACTGCCCTGCTGCTGGGCACGGGCATTGTTCAAGAAAATGCGAGCTTCCGGGTCGTTGCGGTTGCTTTGCAGCCCCATCTCCAACACCGGGATGGCTGCGCTGAGGTTACCTTGGCGCAACAGCTCTGCAGCGGCAACGGCAGCGGGACTGCTATCGGCAAACAAGGTGCGCTCGCCGCTGGTCAGGAGCAGATCTTGTGCTCCACCCCCCAACCCTGGCAGCGATACTGGCGGTAGAGAAATGCTTTCCGGCCAGCGAACATAGCCCGCCTGCCAAGCGCGATGACCGCCCCAGAGTAGCAATAGCCCCAAGGCAATGTAGACAATGGGTGGTGGAGACTTGGCAACCATATATCACACTATAGAGAGAGAAAACGCTAGCTTTTGGCCAGCAAAGACACTGCTTGTATCCTCAGGAATCCTCAAAAGTCATCTTTCCAAGGATCTCTAAGGATCTCCGACTATGCATCAGCATGAGTGCGGGAGTATGTCACGGATCGGGACGGTAGGAAGGGCTGTTGCGGTATTGACGCTCTAGCTGCTCCACAATGGAAATGGGAACGGATGAGGTCTCGGAGGGCTCTTCTGGCGAGGTGCCGATCTGCGTCTCGGTCTCCACATTGAACTGCCGAGATGTTGCCCAAACCACTGCTGCAATCAGCAAAAGGACGATAGCGGCACCGTAAAGAAAGGCGACGATGGCCATCGGGTCAATGGTTTAGCTTTCCCCTTCCATGATAAAGGCTGTCGAGAATTACCCACTTCAGGATCCCTTGGAGCAAGCGCTGTGGGACTGGCATCGGGGACAGGCCAAGGGATCCCTGCTCTTGCATGCCTACGGCCTGGAGGGGATCCCGTTGGCGGAAGAGCCCCAGGTGGTCTCCCCAGAGGTGTTCTTCACCCAGGAGCTGCCGGAGGTGGAGGCCATGGCTTTGGATCTATGCCGCGGTCGGGTGCTAGACATCGGCGCCGGTACGGGCCGCCACAGCCTGCTGCTGCAGGAGGAAGGATTGGCCGTGGCTGCCTTGGATCGCTCCCCGGTGGCGTTGCAGATCATGGCAGAGCGGGGGGTGCGCTGCCGCATTGCCGCCGATCTTTTCCACTGGCCGGGGCCGGAGGATCCCTTCGATACGCTGCTGTTGCTGATGAATGGCGTCGGCTTGGCGGGATCCCTGTCGGGCTTGGAGCGTTTTTTGCGCCTGGCTCGCCACTGGGTTCAGCCCACTGGCCAGTTGCTCCTGGATTCCACCGATCTGAGCGATGCCAGCGACCTCGCAGATCTGCGGAATCTGCCGGCAGAAGAGGGAGGGCGTTTAGAAAACTTGGAAGATCCCTCTGGCAAGCTGGCCGCTCCTGCCCACCTCGAAGCAGGTGGCTCAGAAGATTGGCAGGAAGGGAGCGAGGCAAAAGCCAAGGTAGTGAACTTTGTAGCCGAGTACAACGGCCAGCGGGGGGATCCCTTTCCCTGGCTATTTGTAGATCCGGAAACCCTGCTGCAGTGTGCCCACGCCAACGGCTGGCAGGGGCAGATTGTCTATCAAGAGCCGGAGGGGGCTTTTCTGGCACGCCTCACCCCCTTCTGAAGGACTCGCTAGTGGGAAAGGATCTGGGATAAAAACAGGCGGGAGCGCTCTTCTTTCGGATTGCTGAAAAACTCTTGGGGGGTGTTTTCCTCCACGATCTTGCCGCGGTCGAAGAAGATAATCCGATCCGCCACCTCGCGGGCAAAGCCCATCTCGTGGGTTACACACACCATGGTCATCCCCGAGCGGGCCAACTCCCGCATCACGTCCAGCACCTCCTTGATCATCTCTGGATCCAAGGCCGAGGTGGGCTCATCGAAGAGCATCACCGCCGGATTCATGGCCAAGGCGCGGGCAATCGCCACCCGCTGCTGCTGCCCCCCCGAAAGTTGCCCCGGGTATTTTTCTGCTTGCTCGGCGATCCCCACGCGGCTTAGCAGTTCCATAGCCCGCTCTATCGCCTCACTTTTTTTCATCTTTTTCACGTGGATTGGGCCAAGGGTTACATTTTGCAAAACCGTGAGATGGGGAAACAGGTTGAACTGTTGAAAAACCATGCCCACCTCGCGGCGAATGGCATCGATGTTGCGCAGGTCGCTGGTTAGCTCAATGCCATCTACCACAATGCGCCCTCTCTGGTGTTCTTCTAAGCGGTTCAACGTGCGAATAAACGTTGACTTGCCCGAGCCTGAAGGCCCACAGACCACCACCACCTCTCCGCGGCGGATGCGGGTGGTAATGCCCTTGAGGACGTGGAAATCGCCGTACCATTTGTGAACATCTTCGCATTGGATAATGTCAGCGCTGGCTGCACTTTGCGGAGAGAGTGAAGACCTTATGTGCGGGGATCCTTGCATGGGTGGGTGACTCCCTAAGTTTCACCAAAGCAGGCATGGGTACCATGGCAGAACTGGCCGAGCCACAACCGTAGCCTCTGCAACATTTCCATACGCCCTGACATGTAAGGCTTTGAGAAAATCGTAGGCGCCTATGGCAAACCATTCTATGGGGTGTGGGGTGTGGCAGGAGTGTAACCCAATGGCACGGTATCTCGGTTGAAGTGCCGTGTATGAACGACTGTTGACGACGAAGATCTTGAGGATTGACATGGGGTAATTTTATGAACTGGATAAAGCATTTGAACGGATTGGCTCCCTTGGCCGGGGCACTGGCGTTGTCTATGGGCCTGCAGTCCCTTCCCGCTTGGGCGCAGCTGGGGCCGCTCACCGACCGCATCAAGGCTCGGGGCGAGTTGATCTGTGGGGTAAACAACCAACTGCCCGGATTCGGCAACCTGGATGACCAAGGCAAGTATGTGGGTTTTGATATCGACATCTGCCGGGCAGTAGCTGCCGCTCTCTTTGGAGATCCGGACAAGGTTCGATACGTCTACCTGACGGCGGCCAATCGCCAGTCTGCGATTCAGTCGGGCGAGGTCGATATGATTAGCCGCAACACCACCTGGACCCTCACCCGGGATCGCGAGTGGGCGGTGACCTTCGGCCCCACCACCTACTACGACGGCCAAGGATTTATGGTGCGGAAGTCGCTGGGGGTGGAAAAGCTGGAAGACCTGAACGGGGCCACCATCTGTGTGATTGCCGGCACCACCACCGAGCTGAACTTGGCGGATACCTTCCGCGCCCGTGGCATTGCCTTTACGCCAGTAACCTTCGACGGCGATGATTCCTCTTTCAACGCCTACGAAGAGGGCCGTTGCGATGCCATCACCAGCGACCAAAGCGCCCTCATCTCCCGCCGGGCCAGCTTGGCTTCTCCCGACGACCACGTGATCTTGCCGGAGGTGATCTCCAAAGAGCCCTTGGGGCCGCTGGTTCCCCACGGAGATGAGAGTTTCTCCGACATTATGAACTGGACGGTCTACGCCCTCTTCTATGCAGAAGAAAAGGGGATCACCAGCGCCAATGTGGACGAGTTCCTCAAGTCGGAGGATCCCGACATTCGCCGCTTCTTGGGCCAGGAAGGCAACCTGGGAGAGCTGCTGGGCCTGAAGCCGGATTGGGTGGTCAATGTCATCAAGGCGGTGGGCAACTACGGCGAGATCTTCGACCGCCACCTGACCCCCTTGGGCGTGCCGCGGGGCTTGAACCAGCCCTACACCAAAGGTGGGATCCAGTACGCGCCGCCTTTCCGCTAATCGCAAATCCGGGAGCCATCGCCCCCCCTGGGACAGGGATCCCGGTTGGTCAGTACCGGCCAGGGATCCCCTATTCTCTGCTGTGCTCTGAATTTTTGCTTGCCCCGCATGACTTCTCTGTCCGACCAGCCCCACCTTCGCCCCCCCTGGTGGCGGGATGAGCGCATCCTAAAAGTTCTGCTGCAGGTGGCCTTTGTCGTGGCCGTGCTGCTGGTGTTCGGGATCCTCGCCCAAAATCTCCTCGCCAGCCTGCGCCGCCTGGGCATCAGTTTGGGCTTTCGCTTTCTGGACAACTCCGCCAACTTTGGGATCACCGAGGGGCTGATCCCCTACGACCCCTCCGAGAGCTACCTGAAGGCTCTGGCGGTGGGAGCGGTGAACACCCTCTGGCTGTCGGCAGTCAGCATTGTGTTGGCGACGGCGATGGGCTTTGTCCTGGGGATGGCTCGCCTCTCCAGCAACTGGCTGGCCCGCCAGCTGGCCACCGTTGTTACCGAGATCTTTCGCAATGTCCCGGTGCTGCTGATCGTGATCTTCTGGTACCAGGGGGTGATCCTCACCCTGCCGGGGGTGCGCAACAGTCTCTCCATCGGCGGGCTTGTCTTTATCAACCAGCGGGGAGTGAAGCTGCCCGGGTTGGATCCCAGCGGCTGGCTGGTTCCCGCGCTGGCCATTGTAATCGCGGCTGGGTGGGGGATCCGCAAGCTGCTCCTAGTCTGCCGACCCGAGCTGGGATCCCTGCAGCGGAACCTGTGGGTGGCTGCGGGGGTGGTGCTGCTGGCGGTGGCCTGCTGGGTGCTCTTCCCAGAGCCGCCGGTGCGGCTGGATGTCCCGGTACTGGAGCGCTTTAACTTCCGGGGTGGGATCCAGCTTTCGGCGGAGTTTACCGCCATGATGCTGGGCTTGGTGACCTACACCGGCTGCTACATTGCCGAAGTGGTGCGGGGATCCTTTTTGGCGGTGCCGCGGGGGCAGTGGGAGGCGGCCCGGGCCGTCGGCCTGTCGGAGCTGCAAACCTTTCGCTTGGTGATTGTGCCCCAGGCCCTGCGGATCATGATCCCCTCCTTGAACACTCAGTATCTCACCTTGATTAAAAACTCCAGCTTGGCCATTGCCGTTGGCTTTTCCGATCTGTTCAACATCAGCAGCACCATCATCAACCAGTCGGGACGTTCGGTGGAGATGTTCGCCATCCTCATGGCCACCTACCTGACCTTTAACCTGGTGGTTTCCTACGGCATGAACTGGCTCAATGCCCGCGTCAAATTGGTGGAGCGCTAACCCATGCCCAGCAGTCTCTCCTCTCCCCTTGTAGAAGAAAAGGTACTCCCCCCCACGGAGAAACAAAGTCCGCTGGCTTGGGTGCGTCGCAACCTGTTTGACTCCTGGTTGAGCACCTTGCTCACCTTGGTCTCCGCCTTGGTGTTGGCCTGGGCAATTTCCCTGTTCTGGAACTGGGCGTTCACCCAAGCCCGCTGGGAAGTGATCCCGGCCAACCTGAAAATCTTTGCCAGCGGCACCTACCCCAGCAGCCAACTGTGGCGGGTGTGGGCGGTGTTGGGAATTGTGCTGGCCACCTTGGGGGTAGCGGGGGGGGCTTGGGGCGGTGTGCTGCTGCACTACCTCATTCTCTTGGGAGCTGCTATGGGCTTGGCCGCTTTCCTGCCTTTGGGAACCCAGTCGCAGGGGTGGCTGGCGGTTTGCTCTGGCGTCACTTTTGCCGCTATTGCCCTCAGTCGCGGACGGGAATCCTGGCGGCTGGCTTCCATCTGGGTTTGGGCCTTGATCTTGCCCCTCTGTCTGGAGCTGCTGCTGGGCAACCTGGGCCCCAATTGGCCGGCAGTGCGGGCTGAGCAACTGTCTGGACTGCTGCTGACCTTGATCTTGGCGGCAGCCGCCATGATCATCGGCTTCCCCATTGGGGTGTTGCTGGCGTTGGGCCGGGCCAATCGGGCGTTGCCGGTAATCCGGATCTTCTGCACGCTGGTGATCGAGCTGGTGCGGGGGGTGCCTCTGACCACCATTCTGTTTGCCGCCTGGCTGTTGGTGCCCTTCTTTCTGGGGGGGATCAGCGTCAACCTGATCATCCGGGCGGAGGTGGCCTTCATCTTGTTTACAGCCGTGTACGTGGCCGAGGACGTGCGGGGCGGCCTGCAGTCAATCCCGCTGGGCCAGCTAGAAGCGGCACGGGCGCTGGGCTTGAACCCCTTTCAAGTGACCGCTTTGGTGATTTTGCCCCAGGCGTTGCGGGCAGCTGTTCCGGCGCTGGTGAACGAGTTCCTCACCCTCTTCAAAGACACGTCACTGGTGTTCATTGTCGGCCTCATCGACCTGCTGCAGGCGGGGCGCGTGGTGTTCACCAACCCCAACTGGCTAGGCACCCAGCGGGAAGTGCTGTTTTTTATCGGCCTAATCTACTTCATCTGCTGTTTTGCCATGGCCTATGCCGCCCAGCAGGTGGAAAAGGCGCTGGGCTTGGGCAAGCGCTAAAAACTGCAACCGCTCCCCTTCCCAGTTTCATCTGCTCAGGCCCCGGGATCCCCTTAACAGGCCAGGGCTACATCCCCCTATAGCGGCTCGACAAGTGCTTTTCCCTGGAGAGGGGGCAGCGCTAAGATAGCGGGGAACGTCTCGTTACACCTTGGCCCATGACCCTTGCCTCTGAGACCGAATCCCCGGAGCAAGCCGCGGCGGCCCCTGAGTCTGGTCGGGTGCGGGATCCGGAGTTTCCCTACGAGGTCGAGATGACCTTGATGGAGCACTTGGAAGAGCTGCGCAGCCGCCTGTTGGCCAGCGTGATCGCGGTGGCGATCTGCATCATCGCTTGCTTTGCCGTGGTGAACCGCATTGTCGCCCTGCTGGAGGTGCCCGCTCGGGGGGTTACCTTTTTGCAACTGGCGCCGGGGGAGTATTTTTTCGTTTCTGTGAAGGTGGCGGCCTACTCGGGGCTATTGCTGGCCACACCCTTTTTGCTCTACCAAATTGCCCGCTTCGTCTTGCCGGGGCTGAGCGTGAAGGAGCGCAAGCTGCTGGGGCCGGTGGTGCTGGGATCCAGCCTTCTCTTTGTGGCCGGCTTGGTCTTTGCCTACTATCTCCTCATTCCGGCGGCGCTTAACTTTTTCATCCGCTACGGCGAAGGGGTGGTGGATCAGGCTTGGTCCATCGACCGCTACTTTGAGTTTGTGCTGCTGCTGCTGTTCAGCACCGGCCTGGCCTTTCAGGTGCCGATTTTGCAGGCGCTGCTGGGGGCGCTGGGGCTGGTGACTGCCGAGCAGATGTTCAAGGGCTGGCGCTATGTGGTTCTGGGCGCGGTGGTGGCGGGGGCCATTCTCACCCCTTCGACGGATCCCCTCACCCAGAGCCTTTTGGCCGGGGCTGTGACGTTTCTATATTTGTTTGGCATTCTGCTGGTGAAGCTCCTTGGCAAATGAGCCGAAGCTGCATGCGCTGATCTTGGCGGCTGGGTTTTCCACGCGGATGGGAGAGCCGAAAGCCTTTCTGCCCTGGAAAGACGGGCAAACCCTGCTCTCTTACCAGATTTTTCAGTGGCGACAGGCGGGGTTTCAACCCTGGGTGGTGCTGGGATCCCAGCATTTGGCGGCAGCCCAACCCCACTTGGCAGGGGCAGAGGTGCTGGTCAATCCGGCTCCTGAGCTGGGCAAGACCCACTCCATTCGGGTAGGGGTGGAAGGGATCCCTGCCGATTTTCAGGTGCTGGCCATTTCGGCGGTGGATCAGCCCCGCCCGGCGTGGATCTACCACAGCTTGCTGGAGTACCATCTGCGCCATCGCGCTTGGGTTACTGTGCCGGTGCATCGAGGGCGACGGGGGCACCCTACCCTGATCGACAGGCGCTTGCGGGAAAAGCTGTTGGATCTCCGAGAAGAAACCCTGGGCCTGCGCCGGTTGTTGCAGGATCTGGGCAGGCGGGTACAGGAGGTGGAGCTCTACACTCCTGAGATCTTCCTGGACTGCAATACCCCTGCCGATATGGAGGCCGCTGCTGCCGGTTGCGACAGCGTTGCCCAGGAGTGAGGGGATCCCCTTCAAAAATTGTTCTTCGACCGGTCGCCTCAGCGGTACCGAGCACTTCGGCGTTGCCCAGCAAGATGTTCTTCCCATTGCTCGTATGAGAAAGGGCCTTTATCCTGCCAGCACCTATGATCCTGCCTGTCCGGTCGGCAGCTACTGGGAGAGCACGATAGCAGATCCCGGCTGGCGGCATCCGGCACCTTTGCAGGAGCAGGTGAGCGCGGAGGTGGTCATTGTGGGGGGAGGATTGACGGGGCTATCGACGGCCTTGCACCTGGCCCGCGACCACGGTATCCATGCTTGTCTGCTGGAGGCGGGATCCCTGGGTTGGGGGGCCTCGGGGCGCAATGGCGGCTTTTGCGGGGTGGGGGCGAGCCACCTTACCCACGCCCAGATGGTGCGGCGGGTGGGCCTGGCAGAGACAGAGCGCTACTACCGGGATCAATGGCAGGCAGTGGAAACCGTTCAGGAGCTGGCGGCCAGCGAGGGCTTCTCCCTAGAGGCTCAGGGACAGGGCTGCTATGCAGTGGCCCATCGTCCACAGGCATGGTCGGAGTTAGAGGCCGAGTACCAGATCTGTACTCAGGTGGCGGGCTACCCGGCCCAGCTCCTCAACCCCAAAGAGCTGCGGGAACGCGGCTTCAACAGCCAAGAGAACCACGGCGCTTTGCACATCGGGGTGGGGTTTGGCCTCAACCCCCTCAAGCTCACCCAAGGACTGGCCCAAGCGGCCCACCGGTGGGGGGCGAAGCTGTACAGCGGCAGTCCGGTCACGGCCTGGGAAAAGGTGGGATCCCAACACATCTGTCACACGCCGGGAGGAACGGTGCGCGCTCGACACTTGGTCATCGCCACCAATGGCTACACCCCAGAGGCCCTGTATCCCCAACTGGCGGGATCCCTGTTGCCGGCACTGTCCAACATCCTGGTCACCCGACCTCTGACGCCTCAGGAGCAGAAAGCGCAGGGGTGGTGGGATCCGACGCCACTCTACGACATGCGGCGGCTGCTGTTCTATTACCGTCTGCTGCCGGATGGGCGCCTGCTGTTTGGGGGACGGGGTGGCACCCGCGATACCCCGACGGAGCGACAGCAGTTGCGCACTTGGATGACTCGACAGCTCTATCGTCTTTTCCCTGCTTGGGAAGGGGTGGAGATCGAGTACGCCTGGAATGGACTGGTCTGCCTTTCTCGACAGTTTCACCCCCATATTGGCCCTTCGCCGGCGGATCCCAGCCTATGGTATGGCCTGGCCTATCACGGCAGCGGTGTAGCCACGGCGGTGTGGGCGGGCAAAATGCTGGCCCAGGAGATCGCCGGGATCCCTTCCCAGATGAGCGCTCTGTTTCGCCAGCCGCCCCGCTCTTTCCCTTTGCCCTGGCTACGGCTGCACTATCTGCGGCTGGGGTATCTTTGGTGGCAGTTGACGGATGGATAGCCTCTCCAAGTGTGCGGGGGATCCCTCTGTTCGGCGGAGAAGTCCTGCCCTAGTCTGGTCGTAGTTGGGTGGAAACCATCGCTTGTTGTTGCTCCCGAGGTATCCAGTGCTGCTCACGTCTTGCCATCGGCCCAGTCCAGATCCGTCTCCTCTCCAAACCCAATCGGCAACCTGTCGCCGCCAACGGCTTTCGCAAGCGGGGCAGCGGCTGGGGTTTGCTCTGCTGCTCAGCCTACCCACCATGTTTTGGCCTTGGCCCGGATTTGCCCAAATTGCCGGATCCCTTCTCAGCCCCTTGGTGGCCGCTTGGATCCGTTCGGAGGTGCAGAGGGTCGATAACCTGCAAGTGCAAATTGCCGGCTCCGACGCCCAGATTTTGAACGGGCAGATCCCTCAGGCCCAGGTGTCGGGAGACAACCTCAGCTATCAAGGCTTTCAGGTCAGCCATCTGCGGCTGCGGGGCCAGGATATTCGCCTCAATGTGGGCGAAGCCATCCAGGGACGGAGCCCGCTGCGGCTATTGGCCCCTGTGCCGGTGCAGGTGAGCTTGCGCCTTACCGAGGAAGACCTGAACCGCACCCTCCAGGCTCCCCTCATCCAAGCCCAACTGGCTCAGGCCCAGGTGCAGTTGCCTGTTGGGGGCCAAGTGGTGCCCTTTCTCATCCGCCAGCCTCAGGTCACGCTGGAACAGGGTCGGCTGCGCATCCAGGCTAACCTGACCACTCCGGAAGGGGTGGAAGCGCCGGTGACGGTGCTGACTGGCCTAGAAGCCCAAGGCCCCAACCGGTTGCGGCTGGTCAATCCCCTCTGGGTGAGCGAAGGCCAAGAGATCCCCATCCCCGGCCTGGCCGATTTCCCCATTCAGTTGGATCCGGGCGTGCGCATTGACCGCCTGGAGGTGCAGCCCGGCCAAATCCTCTACGAAGGGATCCTGACCATTTACCCAGAAGTCGCAACCGTGCCGCAGGGATAGTTCGCCTGGGCAGGACGGAGACCTTTCCCGTTCAGCAACGGGTGTGATCGGGATCAATCTCAAAGGGTGTGCCTCTGGGCGAGGATCCCTCTAGCAACCGGAGGGAAAGGGATCTTGCTGGCCGTTTGCGTTGGTGCCCCGTCGGGAACCGCACCGTCCACAAGACGAGAGCGGCATCGACTCCCTTCGGTAGCCGGGCAGGAGTGGTGTATTGAGGTGAGATCATGATCCAGCCATCCAACTGCAAACTCGACCCCTGGGTCGCGGTAGCGGTGCGGAGCACTTGCGGCTGGGCGCTGCTGCTGATTTTGTCGGTTGGTTTTTTGGGGGGATGTGCTGGCGACCCGGTTTCTACAGTCCCTCTGGATGGCGCTGCTGTCGGCACGCGGACGGCCACTCCCGAAGGCCGATCCTTTTCCGATATTCAGCCTGGTCGGGAGCCCCGTCTGAAACACCTTTGGGCCAGTTTTGTCATCACTGCTGAGCAACTGCAATCCGCCCGCGAGGCTTCTGTCTCTCTCCATCCGCAGGCCATTTTTCCCTGCACCGACTGCGAAAGCCTGCCGGGATCCCCGCCCCCCACTGCTTCCCCCGCTCCAGGCACCTACCGATCTGACCAGCTCACCTTCTCCTTCCGGGTTGAGCCCAATGAGACGTCCACCCGCCTCAGGGGTAGCTTTCACCTGGATACCACCACGCCTCTGATCCACCCCGGCGCAGGGGTGCGCTTGGTAATCCAA
Source organism: Thermostichus sp. MS-CIW-30 (assembly GCF_054058015.1). Taxonomy (NCBI): domain Bacteria; kingdom Bacillati; phylum Cyanobacteriota; class Cyanophyceae; order Thermostichales; family Thermostichaceae; genus Thermostichus; species Thermostichus sp. MS-CIW-30. The sequence goes on along the minus strand of NZ_JBSRZW010000001.1, from coordinate 96,958 downwards.
CGGGCTTTCTGGGGGGAAGACCCGCTGGAACCGCTGCCACCTCCCCAGGACTTTCACCCTCAGCAGATCATCCGAGGCCAGTTCCAGGAGCGCAGTTGGATCCTCCCTTTCTCCCTGCCGCATCCCCCTGCCGGTGAGGTCTTGCCGCCGCTGCGGCTGGAGGTTGTTCTCACCTCGCCAATCCCACCCGATTCCGCCCCCTTTCTGCGGGGTAGGCCGCTGCCGCCACCTCCGGGTCGGCTGTATCACGGGGTCGCTTGGCCGGGCATTCCCACTTGGGATCAACTCCTCGCCTATCGCCAGGCCATCGGTCAACCCCCCGCCTGGGCAGCCGTGGATCACCTCTGGGATCCCCGCCAGGACTTTCCGCAGCAGTTGGCCAGTCGCCTGCGGGAAAGCGGCTCAGTCCCCTACCTGCGCCTGCGGCTAGATCCGGCCCAACTTTCTGCCTTGGCCAATGGGGATCACGATGAGACCTTGCGCTCTTGGGCCCGCGGGATCCAGCGCTTTGCCACCCCCATCATCCTGGCCGTCGTTGTTGGCGACGGGGATCCCGAACGCGCTCGCGGTAGCGGTGGGGAGCCCTTTGGTGGGACGGAGTCCTCGCTGCAACAACGGGCTTACCAACACCTGATGCAAACCCTGCGCTCTGTTCGCGTTAGCGGGACGGAGTCCCCGGCCAATTTGCTCTGGGTGGTGGAGCTGGACGGAGAAGATGCCAAGGTCGTGTCCACCTGGGCTCGGTTCCCTGAGATGGACTGGCTGAGCCTACAGGTAACGGGGGATCCCGCCGCTTTTGAACCGCTGTACCGCCGCCTTGAGGCCCTCAACCCGGAAGTGCCTGTGGTGATCCGCGGGCCAGCCCTGGGCTCGGAAGCCTCTCAACCGCTGCTGGCAGCCCTAGAGGCCCAACGCTGGCCTCAGGTGATCGGCTGGAGCTGGGCCTTGAGCGGGGACGGGATCCCTCCTGCAGCAGCACAGGATTGGCGGCAGCATCTGCAACAGGGGGATCCCCAGATATGGCTGGGGGAAATGCGGGTGCAGCCCCCGCCCAGCCCCCTTCCCTCGCCCAAGCCTTGAGAAAGGACGACCTGTCTGGAAAAACCTCCTGGAAAAGTCGATAATAGGCCAGCCCGTTTTACCCTTTCTGCCGAAATTGTGGCCCTGATCCCCTCATCACCTCCCCTGTCCCGCTTCGCCCAGGCCATCCAGCAGGGGGAATTTCTGCTCACCGCCGAGATCACCCCCCCCAAGGGATCCGACACCAGCACCCTGCTGTCTTTGGCCCAGCAGCTCAAGGGGCGGGTGCATGCCATCAACATCACGGACTCCAACCGAGCCATGGCCCGCATGAGCCCGTTGGCGGCCTCGGTGCTGTTGCATCAGGCGGGTGTTGAACCGATCCTGCAGTTGGCCTGTCGGGATCGCAACCGCCTGGCCCTCCAGGGGGATCTGTTGGGGGCCTCAGCTCTCGGCCTGCGCAATGTGTTGGCCCTCACCGGGGATCCCATCCACATCGGCGATTGCCCCGATGCCCGCGCCGTGTTCGATCTGGAATCGGTGCGCCTGCTGCAGCTTATCCAACGGCTGAACAACGGCCTAGATTGCAATGGCAAACCTCTCCCGGATGGGGGCACGCATCTGTTGGCAGGGGCAGCGGTAGAACCCCAATCGGGCAGCTTTTCCGGCCTGGAGCGGCGCTTCCACCGCAAGCTGGAAAACGGGGCCCAATTTTTCCAAAGCCAGATGGTTACCGACTTTGAGCAACTGGAGCGCTTCATGGATAAGTTGGGCCGTCCCGCCGGCAAGCCCATTTTGGCCGGCATCTTTTTGCTCAAATCGGCCAAAAATGCCGAGTTTATCAACCGCAACCTGCCAGGAGTGAAGATCCCAGACGGGATTATCCAGCGGCTGGCCAACGCCGCCCACCCCCTCGAAGAAGGGATCCGCATTGCCGCCGAACAGGTGCGTCAGGCCCGCCAGATCTGCCATGGGGTGCATCTGATGGCCGTCAAAGCCGAGCACCTCATCCCCCGCATTCTGGATGAGGCCGGGATCCCTCCCCTGACCGGCTAGCTCAACACTTGCTCCAGCCCGTAGACCAAACCTTTGAGCTGCAGCACCTTGCGGATCCCCAGGATCACCCCCGGCATAAAAGCTATCCGATCGGTGGTGTCGTGTCTCAAGGTGAGGGTTTGCCCCATCCCACCAAAAATGACCTCCTGGTGGGCAATCAACCCCGGCAGACGAACGCTGTGAATGGGAATGTTGGGGCCAGAGAGCCCTCCCCGCGCACCGGGGATCAGCTCTTTTTCTTCCACTGAGGACTCCGTCCCGCTGTCGCGAACGGGCGGGTTAAAGGTTTTGCCCAATTGTCCCAGCCGTTGGGCCGTCTGCAGAGCCGTGCCGCTGGGGGCATCCGCTTTGCGGTTGTGGTGCAGCTCGATGATCTCGACATGGTCAAAATACTGGGCCGCCTGCAGCGCCATCTGCTGCAGCAAAATCATGCCGATGGCAAAATTGGGCGCGATTAAACAGCCCACACCCGACTTGTCCGCCAGATCCCGCAGCCGCTCTACCTGCTCCGGCGTCAGGCCCGTCGTCCCCACCACCGGACGCACGCCAAAGGCAATGGCCGAGCGAACATGTTCAAAGGCCGACCGAGGATGGGTAAAATCCACCATCACGCCGCGGTTGCTCCGCTGCGACAACCTCAGCAACTGCCCCGACAAGTCATCGGTAATCTCCACCCCCAGGGATCCCAGGCCCAGCACCTCGCCAATGTCCAAGCCCAATTGCGAGCGGGCTACTGCCCCCACTAGGGTCATGTCGGGCGTCTGGGCAACGGCTCGCACCACCTCTCGCCCCATTTTGCCCAAGGCCCCCACCACCAAAACCGGGATGGGGGATTGGGCCGCTCCTGGAGTTGCCAACCCCTGAGAGGGGTCTGCACCACTATCGCGATCGACCGGATCAACCGATGTTGTCACCCGCTGCTGCCCTCATCCAAGCTCTACGAAATGACTGCGAAAGCGGGGGATCCCTGCAGATCCATCACAGCTTCACCTCGATATCTACCCCTGCCGGCAGATCCAGCTTCATGAGAGCATCGATGGTTTTGGAAGAGGGGGAATAGATGTCGATAATGCGCCGGTGGGTGCGGGTTTCAAAATGTTCCCGCGAGTCCTTGTCGGTGTGGGGGGAACGCAGCACACAGTAGATTCTGCGCCGCGTAGGCAAAGGGATCGGGCCGACAGGTACGGCGTCGGTACGACGAGCCGTATCCACGATTTTGTCGCAGGAAGTATCCAGCAGCCGATGATCGTAAGCCTTCAGGCGGATGCGAATTTTCTGTTGGGTCAAAGTAGGCATGGCCGGAGAGCAATCCAGAGAACGGTGGACTCGAAAAGGTCAGCAGGGAAAGTGCTCCGCACCACTGTTGCGACCGAGTTGGTCTGGGGCCGCCAGCACTCAATCCCTGCCGAGAAAAAGCAGCTTACTTCAGGATCTTGGAGACAACACCCGCTCCGACGGTACGGCCACCCTCGCGAATGGCAAAGCGCATCCCCTGCTCGATGGCGATGGGCTGGATCAGCTCCACCGTCATCCTGACGCGGTCACCAGGCATCACCATCTCTGGCTGGGATCCGTCATCAGCCGTGAAGGAAGAGATGGTGCCGGTTACATCGGTGGTGCGCACGTAGAATTGGGGACGATAGCCGGCGAAGAACGGCGTGTGGCGACCTCCTTCTTCTTTCTTGAGGACATACACCTCAGACTCGAAGTTGGTGTGGGGAGTAATGGTCTTGGGCTTGGCCAGCACCATGCCGCGCTCCACTTCGTTCTTCTGAATGCCCCGCAACAGCACACCAACGTTGTCGCCGGCGATCCCTTCGTCGAGGGTTTTCTGGAACATCTCCAGGCCGGTAACGGTGGTAGAGCGAGTTTCTCGCAGGCCCACCAGTTCCACCGTTTCGCCCACTTTGATGCGGCCCCGCTCGATCCGGCCCGTGGCCACCGTGCCCCGACCAGTAATCGAGAAGACATCCTCCACAGCCATCAGGAAGGGCTTGTCCACATCCCGCTCAGGCGTGGGAATGTAGGAGTCCACCGCATCCATCAGCTCATAAATTTTGTCCACCCAAGGATCTTCGCCCCGCTGGGTTTTGGGGTTGGCGGTCATTCTTTCTAGGGCTTTCAGCGCCGATCCTCTGATGATGGGAACGTCGTCGCCGGGGAAGTCGTATTTGGAGAGAAGCTCCCGCACTTCCAGCTCCACCAACTCCAGCAGCTCTGGATCGTCCACCATGTCTGCCTTGTTCAGAAAGACCACCAAGCTGGGCACCCCCACCTGCCGGGCCAGCAGGATGTGCTCCCGCGTTTGGGGCATGGGACCATCAGCTGCAGACACCACCAAGATGGCCCCATCCATCTGAGCCGCGCCTGTGATCATGTTCTTCACGTAGTCGGCGTGGCCGGGACAATCCACGTGGGCGTAGTGACGGTTGGCAGTCTGATACTCGACGTGGGCGGTGTTGATGGTAATGCCGCGAGCTTTTTCCTCTGGCGCTGCGTCGATTTCATCGTACCGCTTGGCTGTGGCCTGACCCAAAGCAGCCAAGGTGGTGGTGATGGCAGCCGTCAGGGTGGTCTTGCCGTGGTCAACATGGCCGATGGTGCCAACGTTGACATGGGGTTTGGTGCGTTCAAACTTAGCGCGTGCCATGAATCATCACTTCCTTTTTGGTTTCAGTCAGCTACTCATTTCCTTTGTTTTTGGCAATGATGGCTTCGGCGATACTGCGAGGAACTTCCTCGTAGTGGCTGAACTCCATCGTGAAGGTGCCTCGACCCTGGGTTTTGGAGCGAATGTCGGTGGCATAGCCAAACATCTCCGCCAAGGGAACTTTGGCATTGACTTTGGTAATGCCGCCTTCTGTATTCATCCCCTCCATCTGGCCGCGGCGGGCGTTGATGTCCCCGATGACATCCCCCACAAAGGCTTCAGGGACTTCCACTTCGACCTTCATCATCGGCTCCAGCAGGGTAGGGCTTGCCCTGCGAGCGGCCTCCTTCAGAGCCATCGAACCGGCGATCTTGAAGGCCATTTCGCTGGAGTCCACCTCGTGGTAGGAGCCATCCACCAGGGTGGCGCGGATGTCAATCAGGGGATAGCCCGCCAGCACACCGGATTCGCAGGCTTCTCGGATCCCTTGCTCGGCTGGCCCAATGTATTCTTTGGGCACAACGCCACCCACAATCTTGGAAACGAACTCAAATCCTGTACCCGGCTCCGCCGGCTCTAGGTCGATAACCACATGGCCGTACTGGCCGCGGCCACCACTCTGGCGAACAAACTTGCCTTCCACGCGGCTAACCGGCTTGCGAATGGTTTCGCGGTAGGCCACCTGTGGGTTACCAACATTGGCTTCTACGTTGAACTCCCGCAGCATCCGATCCACCAAGATCTCCAGGTGCAGCTCGCCCATCCCAGAGATGATGGTTTGATTGGTCTCGGGATCCACAGACACGCGGAAGGTGGGATCCTCCTTGGCCAGGGCCTGCAGGGCCTTGGAGAGCTTATCGATATCGGCTTTGGTTTTGGGTTCTACCGCTACTGAGATCACCGGCTCTGGGATAAACAGAGACTCCAGGATCACCGGCGCATTTTCGTCGCAGAGGGTGTCTCCGGTGGTGGTGTCCTTGAGGCCCACCACAGCTCCCAGATCTCCTGCCCGCAGCTCATCCACGTCCAAGCGTTCATCGGCCTTCAGCACCACCAACCGCGAAATTCGCTCCTTCTTGTTCTTGGTGGAGTTGAGCACATAAGTACCTTTGGTCAACACCCCCGAGTAGACGCGAATAAAGGTGAGATCCCCGTACTTATCACTCATCAACTTGAAGGCCAGGGCGGAGAAGGGCTCATCGTCGCTGGCACGGCGGGACACTTCTGAGCCATCTGGCAGCACCCCCTTGATGGCCGGAATATCCACAGGCGAGGGCAGGTAATCCACCACTGCATCCAGCAGCATCTGGACTCCCTTGTTCTTGAAGGCAGAGCCACACAGCATGGGCACAATTTGGCCGCTGATCGTGCCTTTGCGCAGACCCGCCATCAAGTCGGCTTCGCTCAGATCTTCTTCGGCGAAGTACTTTTCCATCAGAGCCTCGTCCGTCTCGGCCACTGCTTCCACCAGCTTGGCCCGATACTCTGCCACGAGATCTTTCATCTCCTCAGGGATGGGGGCCGGACGAATGTCTTTGCCGATCTCATCCATATAAATGCGGGCTTGCATCCGCACCAAGTCAACAATGCCGCAAAACCCGTCTTCGGCACCGATGGGCAGTTGGATGGGCACAGCATTGGCCTTGAGGCGCTCCCGGATCTGGTTGTAAACCTTGAGGAAATTGGCCCCCATGCGATCCATTTTGTTGACGAAGGCAATGCGGGGCACATTGTAACGATTGGCTTGCCGCCAGACGGTCTCAGACTGAGGCTGCACGCCGCCCACCGAGTCAAAGACGGCGATCACCCCATCCAGCACCCGCATGGAGCGCTCAACTTCAATGGTGAAATCGACGTGCCCAGGAGTATCGATGATGTTGATGGTGTACTCCGGTGCGCCGGAGAGGGGCTGGGAAGGATTTGCGGGATCCCGCTTAGTCCAACGGGTGGTGATGGCCGCAGCGGTGATGGTGATGCCCCGCTCCCGCTCCTGGGCCATCCAATCGGTGACCGCAGTTCCGTCGTGAACTTCGCCAATTTTGTGCACCAGACCGGAGTAGAAGAGAATCCGCTCTGTGGTCGTGGTCTTGCCAGCATCGATGTGAGCCGCGATGCCGATGTTTCGGACTCGTTCTAGGGGAACTGTGCGTGCCACGTCAACCTCCCAATCCTCGTCGCCCTGCGACTTGGGCAAACTAAAAAATCCTTTACAATTCTAATCTTTTTTGCCGATTTTTCTCCACCTCGCTGGAACTCTGGGTGGGCAGAACAGGGATCCCAAAAGTCTCCACTGCTCCGCCAGGCTAATTCAGTAGCGGTAGTGGGCAAAGGCTTTGTTGGCCTCGGCCATGCGATGCACCTCTTCTCGCCGCCGAATGGCGCTGCCGGTTTCGTTGGCTGCATCGATCAGCTCATTGGCCAACTTGGCGGCCATGGTGCGACCTGGACGAGTGCGCGAAAAGGTCACCAACCAGCGCAGCGCTAGGGAAGTGCCCCGTTCTCCTCTCACCTCCACAGGCACCTGATAAGTGGCTCCGCCCACCCGGCGGGCTTTCACCTCCACCAGTGGGGTGGCGTTGCGAACAGCATTTTCCAGCAAGGGCAGTGGGTCTTGGCCAGTGCGCTCCCGCACAATGTCCAGAGCTTCATAGAGGATCCTGGCAGCCAGGGATGCCTTACCCCTCATCATCAACTTGCGGATCAGCATGGTAACCAGACGGCTCCCATACTTGGGATCCGGGGGCACATCACGACGAGGGGCACGGTTGCGGCGAGACATAGGAGCTGGGTTGCTTGTTCAGATGGGGATGGCAGAAAGAAAGATGACGAGTGGGATATGGAGGGTTGAGGGTGAGGGCAAAGCTATTTTTTCTTGCCAGCGGCGGCTGGAGCTTGGCCCGGCTTGGGCCGTTTCGCCCCGTATTTGGAGCGGCCTTGTTTGCGGTCTTTGACCCCTGCAGCGTCGAGGGTGCCCCGGATAATGTGGTAACGCACGCCGGGCAAATCCTTAACCCGCCCACCGCGAATCAGGACCACAGAGTGCTCCTGCAGGTTGTGGCCGATGCCAGGAATGTAAGCGGTGACCTCAAAGCCGGAAGTGAGGCGAACGCGAGCCACTTTTCTCAGGGCCGAGTTGGGCTTTTTGGGCGTTGTCGTGTACACTCGGGTGCAAACCCCCCGCCGCTGTGGACAAGCCTTCAGGGCAGGAGACTTGGTCTTGCGAGCGGCAACGCTGCGCTCCTCACGGATCAGTTGCTGAATGGTGGGCATGGGCTGGCAGAGAAGGTCACGACTTAAATTTTAAATTATCCGGTTGAATTATCCGGCGATATTGAATCCTAGCAAGGCGGGATCCCAGCGTCAACTTGGGGATGGACTGCTGGGCTGTTAGCCTGGCCGAGTCTGAATTTCGGCCTCGTTCCCCCCTTGCCTCAGCTTTTTAGGAGACTCTGCACACCAGAAAGGATCCCTAGCAGACGATGGGCTGGTTAGATTGGTGGATTGTGCCTCCATGTCCGCTTTGCCGGCGCCCTGCCAAGGCCGTGTTCTGTCAAGACTGTCAAAAGCGGTTGCAGGCGGAGCGCCTTGCCACTTGGCCAGTCACCACCTCGCCTTGGCCACTTTACGCCTGGGGGATCCACCGGGGGGCGCTGCGCAGGGCCATCTATTGCCTGAAGTACGAAGGACAACGGCGCATTGGCTCGGTTTTGGGAGAATGGCTGGGATCCCGCTGGGTGGAAAGCCGACAGCCGTCTTCAGGCTCCCGTAGGGCCTATGGCTTGGACTATACGGTGGTGCCCATCCCGCTTCATGCGGAGCGCCTGCGGCAACGGGGCTACAACCAAGCCGCCTTGATCAGCCAAGCCTTTTGCCAGCGGACAGGTCTGAGACATTGGCCTGAGGCTCTGGTGCGGGTGCGGGCCACAGCGGCTCAACATGAGCTCAACCCGCTGCAACGACAGCACAACTTGGCCGGGGCCTTTGCCCTGAAACAAGTTCCGGCCACACCGGTGTTGCTGGTGGATGACATCTACACCACCGGCTCTACTGTGCAAGCCGCCCAGCAGGTATTGGCCGCTGCCGGGATCCCGGTGGCCGGAGTAGTTGTCGTCGCCCAAACCCCAAAAGCTGCCTGTCCAGCCTGGCCCGGAACCCCAGCCCCTATCCCGCCTCCAGCAGATTAAAGGCCGTAACAAACATAAAGTCACAAAACTCGCGCACCAAGTTCGGATCCCGCCAGCCCTTGCGGGTTTCCTCCCGCAGCACTTCCAGGGCCTGTTCGGCGGTCAGGGCCGGTTTGTAGGGGCGAGGGGAGATCAGAGCGTCGAAGATGTCGATCACCTGAAAGACGCGGGCCAACAGAGGGATCTCTTCGCCTGCCAGCCCATCCGGGTAGCCGCTGCCATCCCAACGCTCGTGGTGGTGGCGGATGATCGGCAGCACATCCTGCATGGTGCGCAAGCCCCGACAGATGTCTTCGCCAATCAACACATGGGATTTCATGATCTCCCATTCTTCCGGGGTATGCTTGCCCTGCTTGCACAAAATCGCATCCGGGATCCCGACTTTGCCGATGTCGTGCAGGTAGCCGCCCCAGCGCAGGGCCTTGATCTGTTGACGAGACAGCCCCAAGTAACGACCAAACTGTTCCCCCATGGCCACCAAGCGTTCGCAATGGTCACCCGTGGTGGGATCCCGACTTTCCACGGCGCGGGCAATGGCAAACAACACCTTGGCGGCGTGATCCAGATCTTCGTTCAAACGCTTTTGGTGGATGGATGAGCGTACCCGCGCCAGCAGCTCCACGTGATCGAAGGGCTTGGTCAAAATGTCGTCGGCCCCCACCTGCATCCCCATCAGGCGATTGGAGCGGTCGGTCAGGGCAGTGATCAGCACAACGGGGATCAGGCGGGTCAGCTCATTGGCCTTCAGTTGCCGGCAGACATCGAACCCGCTCATGTTCGGCATCAGCACATCCAACAGCACCAAGTCTGGCCGAAGCCGCTCCACAGCCTCCAAAGCCTCTTCGCCGTTGGTGGCCTCGCTCACGCGGAAGTGGGCCGACCGCAACAGCTCACCGATGTAGAGGCGGCTGCTGGCCTGATCGTCCACCACCAAAACATGATCCGCCTCCGCCAGCTTCGGGTTTAGACGGGGAAAGGGGGTGTGAGTCAGGCGGGAGTTCATGGCGGCCAAAATCTAGTCTTGCATCGAGTACGAGCTTTCCCCCTCAGCCGGATTCGGCGCAACCCCACAGGGGATCCCAGTCCAAACACTTGGCGGTAGGATGTCAACGAACTCGAATGACATCCCTTCGCCTTCACATCTGGACACACTTTATACTCAGACTTTTAAGTCTGTAATCCGCAACTTTGCTGAACCTACTGCGCTCTTTGTAAGGCTGCCTGATGGGGATCCACATTGAGAAACACGGTGGCATCGCCCTCGACACGGATGATGCGCAAAGGGGGCAGCGAGTCCGTCGGGTTTTGGATGCGCTCTTGCAGCTTCTCGTAGAACAGCAGATCCGCCAGTTGCGCGTTCTGCGCTGCCGCTTGTCCTTTCAGCTCAATGGCCCGCTGGTTGGCCGCCGCCAGGATTAACAGTCGCTCCGTCTCTTTTTCCTGGATCTGCGCCCGTACTGCCGCCGTCTGTGCTGTAATCGAGGCCACCTGTTTGCGTTCAATCGAGTCTCTTAAGGCTTGTGGGAAATCGGGGTTGCCCAGAAACAGGCTCTCCACCTGCACCAGAGGCAGGGTTTGGCCATCGCGGTTGACAGTAGGCATCTCTTGGCGAATCAAGTCCAGCGCTCGTTGTTCGATGGCGGCCCGCTGGCTTTTCCGGTAGAAGTCTTCCGAATCGAAAGAGGCGGAGATATCCCGAATTTTGGAGCGCACCACTGGCACCACCACCGTGGAAAGATAGTTCTCGCCGATGCTGGCGTGCAGCTCATCCAAAGTGGCGAGGTTGGGCTTGAGGGCAATGGCCACATCGATGACAAAGGCTTGTCCATCGGCGGTGTTCACCGTGATGGCGTTGCTGATGGCATTGGCCGAGGCGGGGTTGTTGGTAAACTCCCAAACGCGGGTGAGCACGGTGTAGGTGATCGGCGTCTCGATCCCCGGGATCCGGAAGATGGCCCCTGGCAGTTCCACCCGCCCCTTCTGCAACCCGGAAAAGGTATTGAAAACTACAGTGGCATGTCCGGGCAAAGTGACGTACAGGCAAGCGCGGAGCACTCCCAGGGCCGCCAAGACGGCGATCCCTCCCGCGGTCAGCCAACCGGCTCTGCTGTGGGGTGCTTCTCCTGTTGGATACATGGCGGCTGCTCCCGTTTTAGGGTCGGTGAGAAGAGCTGAGGAAATTGGGGACAGGCTAAAAGGATTGATTTCCTGTTGAGTTATTTGGTGATCAAAGTTTCCAGACGGGATCCCAGTACCGCGGCTTTGACCACCTCTAGGTACTGCGGATTTTGGGTGAGGGCCTGTGCTTTGGCTCTCAATTGACCGGCTTCCGCCTCAGCTTGAGAAATGATGGCGCGGGCATCTTGGCGGGCCTGCTCGATCTCAAATTGCTTTTGCGCCAGTTGATTTTCGGCAATGGTCTTTGCCTCAATTGCCGCTACAAAATCAGGATCGAAATCCACATCCCGCAGCAGAAAATCCAAAACCTCGATGCCGTATTCCTTCAGCAGAAGAGCCACCCGTTCGCGGATTTGGCCCTGGAGCAGCGGGCGCTCCGTGGAATACAGAGCCTGGGCGGAAAAGCCGCTGGTCTCGTTCAGGATGACCGACCGAACAATGGGAGCGATGCGATCCAGGTAGTTCTCCCCCAGTTGTGTGTAGACTTTGGGGGCGTCCACAATGCGAAACTGCAGCGTCGCCTCAGCCGCAATCTGCTGCCCATCCTGAGAAAGGGCCACCAGCCGCGGCGCGTAGGCAGTCGGGTCGTTGTCCTTCCAGGTGAGGGCCTGCGTTTTTACATCGAAGGTAACCGTGCGCGAGACAAAAGGCGGCACCCAATGGAGACCAGGCTGCAAAGCCATCGGGCTCACCCCCCCTCCCCAGGTGAACACCACCATATTTTCTCCGTTGCCCACCAGTCGCAGCGGCCTGCCCATCGCCACTAGGATCAATACGGCTCCGGCAAGGGTGGCCTTGGGCAACCAGCGACCAACTCGCCTTTCCCAACCTTCTGCTCGCATCTCCCCATCTCCTGCGCATGCAGCCATTCTCGCGGCTGTGGGGAAATGAGGCTGAGAAATCGCCGCTATCTTTTAAGTTTTCTCCAGGGATCCCGCGAGAGATCCCGCGCTTGCTCGCCCACTGTTCTCAACGATGTCGAGAACTCTACAAAGTTTACAAAAGATTACTTCATACTTTGCAAAGACCCGTGACAGACAAGCGAAAAGGGAAGAAGATTAAAACATAATAAAGATTTGGGTTGCCGTTCATGCTACCTACTGTCGACTACGAGCGGCGAGACATCCAGGTGCCACCCTCGTGCATTCCCGCTGCCGCCCAGGCCTTGATCCGGCAGGGGGTATCCATCTGCTGGCGGGAAGAGAGCCTGTCTGCCCTAATTCGTCTCGGATCCAAAGGCGCCGCCGACCGGGCCGCCATTTTGCTGGTGGAAATGAGCCTCATGGGCCAACCGGAAGAGCTAAAAAACTGGCTGGAGATGTGCTGGCAACTGCCCGCTTGTCTCAGGGAACCGCTGCAGGTGTAGGATAAAGGATCACTGCAGTTCAAGAGCCTGCCTCGTCGAGGAGAAACTGGCTGCCGTAGCCGGTAACGATGCGGGTTCCATCTTTGAGGATATGAATTTCCACCTGGTCACTGGCCCAATTAAGCTGGTTTTGCAAGGCGGGGTTGAAGACGTGCACCCGCTGGTTGCGGGAAGAGACCAGCGAGTGGGGGGAGTGAATGGCCTGAGATTGGAGATAGGGGCCGTCCACTAAAATATCCAGCTCTTGCAGCAGCTCCTGGGCGCCGGGAGGAGCTTGGGGGGAGTGCAACTGTTCTAGGGTAAAGCCGGTAAAAGACATCACTGTCAGCCCTTTGGCCTTGAGAAGCCGCGCCAAGCTGGCCAGGGCAGGAGCCTGCCAGAAGGGTTCCCCGCCGGAGAAGGTTACCCCTTGATTTTTGGGGTTGCTTAGGATTTGGGCTGCTAGGTCGGTCACGCTCACCAGTTGATGGATGACAAACGGCCAGGAAGCCGGGTTGAAACAGCCTGGGCACTCCCGCAAGCAGCCCTGCACCCACACCACCGCACGGCAGCCCGGCCCATTCACTTCCGACTCGTCCACATACCCCATCAGGTTGAGATAGCCGGGAGGAATCTGGGCCAGAAAGCTCAGCGCCATCTCTGCCTTGGACATGGATCACCCGCTGCAAAACCTCTTGAGGCTATTCTTAGCCTAATTGGCAGCTATGCTCATAAGGCAGTCATGAATCAATAATTAACGCTTGAGAACGATTGAGGCTCGTAGTTGCAAAAACAGGATAACTGGGAGGCTGCTGAGAAAGCTGCCTGGTCTGGAAACCGGCCCTACTCCAATTGCGCCCTCAGGGTTTGCACTCCCCGTCGCGACCAGCTCACCGCTCCAGCTCGATCGGCTACGTAGAGGGGCCGTTGTTTTTGCCGAAACCAGGCAGTCACTGCTTCGCTGACAGGGCCAGAGCTGATGCCCGCCTGCACCTGAAAGCGCTCCAACAGATCCAGAATCAGGGATCCTCCGTCCCACCACAGCCAGTCGATCTGGGCCGGCATCAGTGGGGATCCGGTTAGCTCGGCTTGCACATGGGTGCCGGCAGAGCCCAGCAGCAGCCAATGGGATCCCTCAGCCTCCAGTGTCAACACCAGGGGATTGGTGTAGACAGCTTGCAGCCGCAGCCGCTCCGAGAAAGGCATCCGATCGCCTGGCTGCAGCACCTGATAGGGGATCCCGGCAGCTTGCACAGCACTGAGGGAGCGCAGGTAACTTTCGGAAGCCGCATTAGCCCCTCCCCCATCCCAGAATTGCCCAATCGCGTTGGCGGGACGTACTCCTTTGGAGAAAGCCGACAGCAGGATCTCCCAGCCGCCATTGGCAGAGCCGGCGGAGGTCATGGCCACCGCTCCATCCAGACGGCGCAGGCCCCGCTGCCGCAAAAAGGGCACTACTGTGCGTTCTGCCAGGCGGGGATCCCCGCTGTTGAGCAAGAGGTGGCGTCCTTCCGCTTGAATGGCCAGGATGGGGATTCGCCCACTGGCCAGGGCGGTGATCTGAACGGCTGGCCCCGGCCACAACCCCGGCCCCAACAGGATCCCGACCAGGATCAAGGCAGTGCCCTGCCAGCGGAAAGCCCGTTGCCACCGTGGCCAAAAGGTCACGGCCACCAGCGCGCCGTAGAGGAGCAAGCACTGGAGCAGGGAGACCCGGCCGGTGTAGTAGGAACTCAGAGGCCAGCTGGCCATCCAGTTCACCCAGTTGATTAAAGGCGTGATCAAAAACGTCAAGGGCCGGGCCAGCAGGGATCCCAGCCCCGGCCAGAGCAAAGCCCCAAACGCCACCCCGAACCCCGCCACCAGCAGCGGCACTAGCAGAATCAGCAGCAGCGGGTTGGCCAGCAGCGAGTAGGTGGGGATGCGGCCAAAGATGGCCACTTGCAGCGGCAAGGTCCAGATCTGGGCTGCCAGCGGAACGGCCAAGGCGGTGGCCACAGCCGGAGGCAAAAAGTCCAGCCGGGAAACAATTGGGGCTGTTCCGACCAGCAGGCCCAGGGTGGCGGCGAAGCTGAGCTGGAACCCCAAATCCGTAATCCACATGGGCTGATAGATTAGCAACACCACCGCCACCACCAGCAACGTGCCCAGCGGATTGAGCCTAACTTTTCCCTGCAGGCGCGGCTCCGTCAGCACCACCATGGCTGCTGCCCCCATCAGTGCTGCCCGCAACACCGAAGGGCTGAACCCCGTCAGGGCGATATAAAGCCCCAGCACCGCCAGGATGCTCCCCTGCTGCAGGCGCACCGCCAGCCGGCGCGTCAGGACAAACACCACCCCCACCAACAGCGACACATGGAACCCAGAGGCGGCCAGCGCATGGGCCATGCCGATTTCCCGGAAGGCATCCTGCAAGTCGAAATCCAATTGGGCGGCCCGGGATCCCAGCACCAAGGAAGACAACAGATTCCCCTGCCGCTCCCCCAATCCAGCAACGAACGCCTCTCGCACCCGCCGCCGCAACACCCAGCCCCCCCAACCTCTTCCCCCCGGCTGCAGGATCACCTCACGGGCGCTGAAGCCGGCAAAAGCCCCCTGGCGCTGCAGGTAGGCTTGAAAATCAAAGCTGCCCGGGTTCAAGGCCGGACTGGGAAGGTACAGGGATCCCGTCAGGCGCACCCGTTGGTTGGGGTGGAGATCCTTGTCCTGGAGGGCCTCAGGGCCGGTGGTGACGTAGAGCTTGCCGCTGACCTGGCGGGCCGTGGAGTCGGCGTTGAGCACCTGCTCTGCTCTCAGCCAAAATTGCCGCCGTTCGCTGCGGGTGGGACGAGGTTCCGAGAGGACGGTGCCCACCAAGTTCATCTGCTGCTGGGGGGCCAACAGACTGATATCCGTCGGGCCGGGAAAAGGCTGCCGCCAACCCAGGTAACCCCAAGCCAGACACCCCACCAGCCCCATCGCCAGCCAAGTGCGGGCCAGACGCGGTTGCCGCCGGCACAGCAGGGATCCCGCCAGCCCCAATCCCAGCAGGATCCCCCAGCCCCACCCGGCAGCCTGGGGCCAAGCCCGCACCAGCAGGCCCAAGATCCAGCCCAACCCCAGCAGATAGGTTCTTTCCATGTGCCGCAGACCCGTCTGCCCCCCACTGTACCGATGTGGTCAAGCGGGATCCATTGCGTTGTCTTAACCTTGCTCGCCCGCCGAAAGAATTGTATTAAAGGATACTCTTTCTCGACCTTGGCAAAGGGAGTGTAGATTAGGGCTGGTCGCGCCAGCGGGATGTAGTCCTTGGCAGTTTCCTGCGCCGGCATCCTGAAAACGACCCTAAAACGACCCTAAGTTATCTGTCCCCTTCCCCGCTGTTTCCCCTAGACCCTATGCGCATCCGATCCATCCGCGTTCTCAGTGGCCCCAACTACTGGAGCATCCGTCGTCATAAGCTGATTCAAATGCGGCTTGATCTGGAAGACTTGCAGGAGCGACCCACCAACACCATCCCGGGTTTCAAAGAAAGGTTGGAGGCCCTGTTGCCGGGACTGTGGGAACACCAGTGCTCCCGCGGCTGCTATGGGGGATTCTTGCAACGGGTGGAAGAGGGCACCCTCATGGGCCATGTGGTGGAGCATGTGGCCTTGGAACTGCAGACTCTGGCCGGCATGAAAGTGGATTTTGGCCGCACCCGCGAAACCTCCACCCCCGGCACCTACAACGTCGTGTTCGAGTATCAAGAGGCAGAGGCCGGGCGCTTTGCGGCCAAAGCTGCAGTCTACCTCTGTCAGGCTTTGGTGGATGGAGAAGACTACCGCCGCGACCTAGAACTGGACATTCAAGAGTTGCGAGAGATCCGAGAGAACGTCCGCTTCGGCCCCAGCACCCAAGCTTTGCTGGACGAGGCCGCCCTGCGCGGGATCCCCTATCTGCGCCTCAACAAGGGATCCCTGGTGCAACTGGGGTACGGCGTCTACCAAAAGCGCATCGAAGCCACCACCACTGAAAAAACCAGCATCATTGCTGCCGACCTGGCCGCCGACAAGCGGGCCACCAAAGAACTGCTGCAGGACATGGGGATCCCGGTGCCCAAGGGCTATACGGTGCGTCGCTGCAGCGAGCTGGCAGCCACCATCGAGGATGTGGGGGGCTTTCCGGTGGTGATCAAGCCCCTCAACGCCAACCACGGCAAGGGCATCACCGTCAACATCACCAGCCTGGAAGCCGCCGAGATCGCCTACGATGCCGCCAGCCAATACTCCGATGTGGTGTTGGTGGAAAAGCACCTGGTGGGGGATGACTACCGACTGCTGGTGATCAACAACAAGCTGGTGGCTGTGGCCAAGCGGATCCCAGCCTATGTGGTGGGAGATGGCCGCTCCACCATTCAAGAGCTGATCGACGAAGTCAACAGGGATCCGCGGCGGGGGTTTGGCCACGAAAACGTGCTGACCCAAATTAGCGTTGATGACATGACCCTGCGTATCCTCGAAAGCAAAGGCTACACCCTGGATACGGTGCTGCCCAAAGGAGAACATTGCACCCTCAAATCCACCGCCAACCTGAGCACCGGAGGCATCGCCGTCGATTGCACCGATATCATCCATCCCTACAACGCCTTCATTGCCGAACGGGCAGCTCAGATCATCGGCCTGGATGTGGCGGGCATCGACCTCATCTGCCCGGACATTGCCCAGCCCGTCAACGAAACCGGGGGCGGCATTGTCGAGGTGAACGCTTCTCCGGGTTTGCGCATGCACCTGGCCCCCAGCGAAGGGATCCCGCGCAATGTGGCTGAGCCCATCATCGACATGCTCTTTCCCCCCGGCAGCCACACCCGCATCCCCATCCTGGCCGTCACCGGCACCAACGGCAAAACCACCACCACCCGCCTGATCGCCCACATCCTCAAAGGCATCGGCAAGCGGGTCGGCTTCACCACCACCGACGGCGTTTACATCCAAAACCATCAAATTGCCAAGGGAGACATGACCGGCCCCCACAGCGCCCGCCTGGTGCTCAGGGATCCCACCGTAGAAGTGGCGGTGCTGGAAACGGCGCGAGGCGGCATTTTGCGAGAGGGGCTGGGGTTTCCGGAATGCGATATTGGCGTGGTGCTCAACGTAACCTCAGATCACCTAGGGTTGGGGGATATCGAAACCCTAGAAGACATGGCCCGCGTCAAATCCGTCTTGGTGGAAGCGGTACACGAGCGGGGCTACGCTGTCTTGAATGCCGATGATGGTCTGGTGGCCGCCATGGCCGCCAATGTCAAGGCGACAGTGGCCTATTTCAGCATGAACCCGGAAAATCCCCTCATTCAAAAGCACATTGCTTCCGGGGGCATAGCAGCTGTCTATGAAGAGGGCCACATCTCAATTTTGAAACGGGGCTGGAAACTGCGCATAGAAGATGTAACCAAAATTCCCCTCACCCTCTCTGGCAAGGCCAGCTTCATGATCCAAAATGTGCTGGCCGCTACTTTGGCAGCCTTCCTGCACGGGGTTTCCATCGACGACATCCGCATGGCGCTGGGCACCTTCACCAGTTCTGTGGCCCAAACCCCTGGTCGCCTCAACTTGTTCGATGTGGGGGGCTACCAAGTGCTGGTTGACTATGCCCACAACCCAGCAGGTTACGAAGCCATTCAAAGTACCCTGGAGCGCTGGGATTGCCAACGAAAAATTGGGGTTATCGGCGGGCCTGGGGATCGGCGCAACAGCGACCTACGAGAGCTGGGAGTCTTGGCAGCGCGCATGTTCGACCGAGCCATTGTCAAAGAAGATGATGACCGGCGAGGACGGGAACCAGGCGAGGTGGCCGCCCTAATCCGGCAGGGTTGGGAACAGGAAAAGGCAGGGGATCGTCTGCAGGAAATCTTGGATGAGGCAACTGCTATCGAAACCGCTCTGGAGAAAGCCGAACCCGGAGACCTGGTGGTGATCTTTCCGGCGGATGTACAGCGCACCATCCAGATCATCACCCGCTTTCAAGACAAGCTCAACCCCAAACCCAGTTACCGTGGCTCCTCCTACAGCATCGGCCCAGATTTGATCTCCCCCAGCCCTGACGTCAAACTGTCTTAGGCTGGCTGCCGACAACTCCAGAGTGCTCTATGGCCTCCATTCCTGGACAGACATCGAGAATTGAGTGGGCGGAGGTGACCCATAAGTCCTCGGCGGCGATATCCTAAGTTTAGGCTGGCGGGGGCGGGTGACTTGTCTTTTGGGAAGCAGCAGGTGTTCGGCTCAGGGGATCCTCGGCTTTTCAGAAGCCTTAACCGTTCTAAAAAAGTCTGAGGGATGGCAGACAGAACTTTGGGGATCCCAAAAGGTCTAAAGACTCCGTCCCGCCGACGCGATGGGAATGTCGTTAGGGTAGTTGTGAATTTGGCAAGGAAAACAGCTCATGGACAGCGCTCTGCTTCAAGCGGCTCGCCAGATTTATCAATTTCATCTGCAGCATCGACCGGAAGTGCTGGAGCAACCTCCGCGGGGGGTAGTTATTCACCGCCGTACCCTGCGAGGGGATCTGATCTTTTCCGAGTTCCCCATCCTGCTGCCCCAGGAAACTTTTATTCCGCTGCAGCAATTGGAGCCGCTGCGGTGAGGCACAAGGAGCTACGCTGACAGAGCAGATCCTTCCTTTTTCTGCCTTTAGGGACTCCGTCCTGCCGACGCGATGGGAATGGCTGCCATGCTCGAGATTCTCCCCTACTGCGCAACGCTCGCATGATGTGGCTGAGCAACGCTGATGCGAACGGCACCTGGGAGCTGCGCCTACTGGGCTGGGTGCTGGTACTGGTGCTGGGGGCCTGTGTGGGCAGCTTCTTGAACGTGGTGGTCTATCGCCTGCCGCAGGGTCTTTCTCTGCTCCATCCCGGATCCCATTGTCCAAGCTGCAAGACGCCGCTGGGCCCCACGGAGAACATTCCCATCCTAGGCTGGTTGTTGCTGCGCGGTCGCTGCCGCCATTGCGGGGTGCAGATTAGCTGGCGCTACCCTGCTGTCGAGGCGTTGACGATAGGGCTGTTTGCCCTCAGCATCGGGGTTTTGGGGTTTTCTGCCCAAGGGATCCTCACCTGCGTCTTGTTGAGCTGGCTGCTGGCCCTGGCACTCATCGATCTGGATACCTTTTTGCTGCCGGAGGAGCTGACCCGTTCAGGCCTGGTGGTGGGGCTTTTGGCCCGCCTGGCTCTGCCGTGGCTCCAGGGATCCGGATCCCTGGCCGCTACAGGCCTGTCACTGGTGGAAGGGATTGCAGGAGCTGTGCTGGGCCTCTGGCTGCTGGAGGGCATTGGCCTCTTGGCCCAGTGGGCCTTGCGACGGGAGGCCATGGGTGGGGGAGATGGCAAGCTGTTGGCCCTGATCGGCATGTGGTTGGGGTGGCAGGGGGTGGTGGTGGCCCTTCTTTTGGGTTCCGGGTTTGGCCTGCTGGCTAGCTTGCTGGCCATGATCAAGGGGCGGGCCCGCCTGGGAAAGCCCATCCCTTTCGGCCCCTACTTGGCTATGGGCGGAGGGGTAGCCGCTCTAGCCGGATCCCAACTGGTGGAGGGCTACCTGCGCTGGCTTGACCTGGTGGGGTAGAGGGAACGTCCATTCAACATTGGATACTTCATGTTTCGGGATCTATGACTTCAAACTGATCGGGAAAAAGAATGAGATTAAAATATCGAAAACCTCCTACCAAGCTCAAATCCGGAACCGCTAAATCAACCGCATAGCCTTCAGTGGGATCTGAGTAACATTCCACAATGGATCCCTGAGTTCCAGCAGGAATAGTGGTCTCGCTGAAATACTCCTTGACATCTGCCACAGTTTTGACTCTACTGTATGGCTTGATTCTAGAAGTGGTTTTACTCATCATTGTGTACCTCTAGCCAATTGGTGACCAAACGAGGGATTAAACTTTCCTTATCAACCTGCCACACGGTCACTAAAGTGCCTTTTTTCTGATTGAGGCCCAAAATTTCAATCTTGACTCGATAGCGGCTTCCATAGGGTGTTGGAAACGGATCCCCGGCTAAGGCGCAAGGCAGAGCAGCAGTAACCTGTTGCAGAATGTGAGCAAATCCCACCCTTCTTCCCTCTGGTGTACTGACATCATAGCCAAGCTCTGCAAAGGCAATCCACTTGCCTTGATTTCCAGGATTAGCTGGATTCATAGAGTAATCAACGAACTTGGCAGGATCCACTGCTGCTTCAGAAGCCCTGGGCAAGGATCCGGCCATGGTTGCAGCTTTTGCCGACTTCACGTAAGGTCTAAGGACTCCGTCCCGCTGGCGCGAACAGTAGCCCAGACGTCTCACGCTAACCTGAAACAACCATATTAATTACTCCACCCCTTCGATTCTGTCCTCGATCTCCTGATACAGCTCCTGCAGACGCTCGATATTGGCCTGGGAAGTCTGCCAATAGCCGCGCCCATGCACCTCTAGCAGGGATCCGACAATGCGCCGGAAGGAGTGGGGATTGAGGTTCATCAAGCGCTGCCGCATGGCCTCATCCTTGATGAAGGTCTCGTTGGTTTCTTCGTAGATCCAGTTGTCCACCGCGCCTGCCGTAGCTGACCAGCCGGAGGTGTTGACCAGCCGCTTGGCGATCTCCCGTACCCCTTCGTAGCCGTGCTTGAGCATCCCCTCATACCACTTGGGGTTGAGGAGCTTGGTGCGGGCGTCCAGACGGATGGTTTCGCTCAGGGTGCGGATCTGGGCGTTGGGCGTGGTGGTATCTGCCATGTAGGCCGAGGGGGCCTTGCCGTCGGGGCGCAGGCTTTGCACCAGCTTGGTGGGATCCGAGTCAAAGTAGTGGCTGACATCCGTCAAGCTGATCTCCGAGGAGTCCAGGTTCTGGAAGGTCACATCCACCGTCTTCAAGCTGGCTTCAAAAAGCTGTCGCATCTGCTGGTTGGGCAGATTCGAGCCGAAGGCAAAGGACTTGCGGGATAGGTACATCTCCCGCAGCTCCCTCTCGTCCTCCCAGGAGCTGTTTTCCACCGCCAGGTTGATGTTGGCGGAGTAGGATCCGGAAGCGTTGGAAAAGACCCGCGTTGCCGCCTGCTCCAACGTCAGCCCCAGTTCTTCTGCCTGCTGCAAGGCGTGCTTGCGCACAAAGTTCAGCTCCGGTGGCTCCACCGCTGCGGCCGCCAGCTTCACCGCCCGGTCGATCAGGTCCATCTGGTTAACAAACAGATCCCGGAACACCCCCGAGCAGTTCACCACCACATCAATGCGGGGCCGGCCCAGTTCCTCCAAGGGGATTAACTCCACCTTGTTCACCCGCCCCAGGGCATCGGGTTTGGGTCGCACCCCCAGCAAACACAGCACCTGCGCCAGCGACTCCCCGTAGGTCTTGATGTTGTCGGTGCCCCAGAGCACCACCGAGATGGTTTCCGGGTACCGGCCACCGTTACTGCTCATCTCGCGAGCCAGCAGCCGTTCCACCACCATCTCCGCCGACTGGATGGCGGCTGCCGTGGGGATAGACTGGGGATCCAAAGCGTGGATGTTGCGCCCTGTCGGCAACACATTGGGGTTGCGGATGGGATCCCCTCCTGGCCCCGGCAAAATGTACTCCCCTTCCAAGGCCCGCAGCAGGGATCCCAGCTCATAATCTGCCGTAATTTGCTTGAGGCACTCCTCCAGAAATTCAAACAAGGGCTTCAAAAGATCCGGATCCACCTGGGGGTAGCCCGCTTCTTTTAGGACTGCCAACCAGGGGGCTTGCCGGCCCATGTTGAAAAAGTTGAGCTTGGCCACCCGCGCGACCCGGCCCTGGGCGTCGGTCTGCTCCTGCACCAGCGCCGCCACCGCCTTCTGGCAGGCCTTGTTGATGCGATCCAGCAGCTCCGTATCCGCCAGGTGTCCCCGATCCCGGTTGCGGTAGATCTCGTCGATGTCCCGGCCCAGGCTTTGGGCGAGAATGCGGGGCAGGCCGAGGATCCCTTCTTCGGGGCGGTCAATGCTGGCAATGCTCACCAGGGTGGCAATCGCCTCCTCTGCCGTGGGGGGCGCTCCAATGACGTGCAGACCACAGGGCAACAGCCGCGACTCGATCTCCATCAGCTGGGCGTAGAGCTTGCCCACCACCCTATCCCGCTCTTCCAAGCTCAACTGGGCGGCGTCCCCCTGGGGCAACTCCACATCCTTGTCCAGGTTCACCAGCCGCGCCTTGTCGCAGATGGCGTTGACGATGGCGATGCCCCGCGCCCCCTCCCGCAGGGTTTGGTAGGAGCCGATCATCTCCCGCAGCTCTTGCAGCCCCTTGTAGAGGCCGGCGTTTTCTGCCGGCGGCGTCAGGTAGCTGATGGTACAGGCGTAGCCCCGCCGCTTGGCAATAGTGGCCTCACTGGGGTTGTTGGCGGCGTAGTAGTACAGGTTGGGCAGGGATCCAATTAGATTATCCGGATAGCACTCGCCCGACATGCCGATCTGCTTGCCCGGCATGAACTCCAGGGATCCATGGGTGCCAAAGTGCAACACCGCATCCGCCCCCCAAACTTTCTCCAGGTAGGTGTAGTAGGCGGCAAAGCCGTGGTGGGGGCTGGCTGACCTGGAAAAAAGCAGCCGCATGGGATCCCCTTCATAGCCGAAGGTGGGCTGCACCCCGATGAACACATTGCCAAAGTGCTTGCCGTAGATCAACAGATTTTGCCCATCGGTATTCAGGTGCCCCGGCGCTGGCCCCCAGTATTGCTCGATGGCTTTCACGTAGGGTGTCAGCGCCTCGTACTCCCGCACCGACAGTTTGGCGGCCACATTCAGCTCCGGGCTGGCGTACTGGGCCTGGGGATCGTGCAGGATGGACTCCATCAGCTCCTGCGGGGTTTTGGGCAGCAAGGACTCCGTCCCGCTGTCGCGAACGGGGCCGAGGTCATAGCCGTTGTGGGCCAGGGCCTGCATCACCCGGTGAATAGAGGCAAATACATCCAAGTAGGCTGCTGTCCCCACATTGCCTTTGTCCGGTGGGAAGCTGAAGACGGTGATGGCGATCTTCTTCTCCAGCTTGGGCTTACGTCGCAGGTTGGCCCATTTAATGGCCCGCGCCGCGATCAACTCAATCCGATCCTGCATGGCATGGGCTTTGCCGGTGGCCGCATCCCGCCCTGAGAGGATGATGGGATCGATTGCCCCGTCCAGCTCGGGAATGGCAATCTGCAAAGCCACCTGAACCGGGTGTAGGCCCAGGTCGCTGGCAGCCCATTCCTCCGTCGATTGAAACACCAAGGGCAGCGCCACCATGTAGGGGCGATTCAGCCGTTGCAGCGCTTCCACTGCTTTGGGGTGATCCTGCCGCGCCGGCCCTCCCACCAGGGCAAACCCGGTTAGCGACACGACCACATCCACAATGGGCGCTGTCTTCTGCGCGTTCCAGAAAAACTCGTTCACCGGCTTGGAGAAATCTAGACCCCCGGCAAACACCGGCACCACCCGCGCCCCGCGCGACTCCAGCTCTTGCACCATGGCCACGTAGTGGGCATCATCCCCCGTCACCAGGTGGGTGCGCTGCAACACCAACCCCACGCAGGGAGCCAAGGGATCCTTCACGTCCTGCGGCAGATCCTCGCGGGCGTTGTACCAATCCAAATACTCCGCCAGACTGGCAAACATCTGCGGCGCCAAGGGGTGCCAGATGCCCATCTCCAAGTAGGTGACCGGCTCAGCAAACTGCACCTGATCCCGCATCCCCGGCAGGTAGCGATCCGCCAACATCAGCAAAAAGTTCTCCAGGTTCTCGCGGGATCCCCCCAGCCAGTACTGGAAGCTGAGCATGAAGTTGCGGGCATCCTGCGCCTTGTCGAAGGGCAGATACTTCAGCACCTTGGGCAGCGTCTGCAGCAGCTTCAGCATCCCCTCCTGGAAGTTGGATCCCTGCTGGCGCTTGCGCATGAACTGGGCAATGGCGCTCTTGGACTGTCCCAGCTGCGCCATAGAAAAGGCTCCCATCTTGTTCAGGCGCATCACCTCCGGCATGGAGGGAAACACCACCACCGCATCCAGCCGTTCCCGCAGGGGTTCTACCGCCTGCACCACCTTCTGGGCAATGTCCTCGATGAAGATCAAGGATCCAATAAAGACATTGGCCGTTTCCAGATCCCGCCGAAAAGCCTCATAGCCCGCGGGATCCCGCAGCTCCTCCACCAGGTAGCCGGCCAGCTCCACCGCCAGCTTGGAGTTGTGGGCATTGATGCGCTGCGCAGCCGCCGTCAGGGCACTCTGATATTGCGGCTCCAACACCACATACACCACCTTCATCAAGCGGCGATCCCCTACCTCGGCAGGGGTAACGTGGCGGGTGATGGGCTTAACCAGAGTAAACATGCGGTCGCTCTCCGTCGTGCAATGCAAAAATTGGGTAAACCGGGGAAAGGATTCTGTCCTGCTAACGCGAAAGGACTCCGTCCCGCTGACGCGAAAGGACTCCGTCCCGCTGACGCGATAGGCAGGATCCCCTATTGTCTGTTTCCCGTTCTACCAGAGAAACGGATCCCTGCTGGGAGCATGGCGGCAAGGTCGTAATAATTCGCAATGATCGCTGAGGTACTGTAAAGGGGAAGAGGATCCCTTCCCCAGAGAGCGTCCCCTTCTAAGGATCCAATGGACTTCTCACCCCGCGCCCGCCTTTATTCAGCACATGGGTGTAAATCATGGTGGTTTTGACATCTTTGTGGCCCAACAATTCTTGGACGGTGCGGATGTCGTAGCCGTTTTGCAGGAGATGAGTGGCAAAACTATGGCGGAAGGTGTGGCAAGTAAACTACCCGACTCCGTACCGCTTTAGCGGTACAGAGTAGGCTTTTAGTAGCCCTGGGCCTGCTCTGCTCTACCAGAGAACAAGACAAGCCCGGACCTCTAGGCTGGTTTACGGCAGCCCCAATCGACCGTTGCCAGTGCCTTAAATAACCGTTTCTGGTGTCCGCACTATTATCATAACATAGAGCAAATAAAGTTGCACATTCCTCCCGACACTGACTTTATGAGTACAGTGTGCGGATCCTGCGATTTCTAGCTGACTTGCTCCAGGAGCTTTCTGAGTCTAGGTATGGGTGTGTTAATGCTCATTCAGCCAGATAAAAACCCTTTGGAGGTAATTATCGCTCAAAATGTTGACTATACAGACAAATTAGGGCAGCATTACACTAGGCGATGGAAAAGTCTGCTTCTTAGGTGATTATCAGTCATCTAGCTGCAGAAACACATGTTAGGCGACAGGGAGCTTTTAATGACGACCGAGTTGCTCTATCACCAACCAGTGGCACTGATCGCCATCGCGCTGCTTGCATGCATGGTGATCGCTGCGGGCTCGGGGTACAAACTCGGTCGCAGAGGACGCCAAGCACAAAACGAGCTGACGCGAATTCAGATCGGGAGCATTCAAGCGGCAACCCTGGGACTGCTTGCCCTTCTTCTTGGATTCACCTTCGCCATGGCGCTGTCCCGATTCGAGTACCGGAAGCTAGTTCGCAAAACGGCGGCGTTGTTTGCCGAGACGTTATGTGAAAGTGCGGCTCTGCATTCTACAAGTCAACAATTAATAATGTAATAATCTGAAAGGAAATCGCAATGCCATATCAAGCCGAAATTAGTCGAGCCAATCCGAGTTGTTTCTTGTTCCTCATTGACCAGTCGGGATCGATGTCAGACCCGTTCGGTGGTAGTGGGCCAAACAAAAGAAAAGCGGATGGTGTCTCCGATGCAATCAACAAGCTGCTTCAAAACTTAGTCATCAAGTGTGCCAAGAGCGATGGAGTTCGAGACTATTACTATGTTGGCGTAATTGGTTATGGTGCTTCAGTCGGTTCAGCCTTTATGGGCTCTCTCGCTGGCAAGGATTTATCACCCATTAGCCAAATCGCAAATTCACCGGCTCGAATCGAGGAGCGTAGCAAGAAAGTGGATGATGGAGCCGGCGGGCTCGTGGAACAGACTATCAAGTTCCCAATTTGGTTTGATCCCGTCGCTAACGGAGGAACTCCAATGTGCCAAGCATTAACGCAGGCCAAGACGATCGTTCAAGACTGGATTGCCCAGCACCCTTCCTGCTTTCCTCCCATTGTGATAAACATAACAGACGGTGAGGCGACAGATGGAAACCCTTCTGATGCTGCAAACGAAATCAAATCATTAGCGAGCTCTGATGGTAACGTTTTGCTATTCAATGTTCACTTGTCTTCTCAGAAGGCTAATCCTATTGAATTTCCAGACTCCGATAGCGGACTGCCCGATGAGTTTGCCCGCTTACTCTTCAGTATGTCGAGCATACTGCCAACACACATCCAGAATGCAGCAAAACAGGAAGGATATCATATCTCGGAGGCAAGCCGTGGGTTTGTTTTCAACGCTGATATCGTTTCGGTAATTCGTTTCTTGGATATTGGAACGCGTCCAAGCAATCTGCGCTAGTTTTGGAACCTATGAGACTCTCACTACACCATTTCTGGCTGCAAAAGCTTGGCAATGAAGAAGCCGATTACGAGGACGCTTTCGCCCCCAAAATAGATGGCATAATCGATCAGGAGACTTTTGCAATAGCTATTGCCGACGGTGCAACTGAGAGTTCTTTTGCATCCGATTGGGCTAAGATGCTCACTCGTGCTTTTGTCAAAGAACGCTTCACGAACATCCAGGCTCTGCAGGCCCGCACGGAAATATTATCGAAGCGATGGCACACTTTTGTAAACCGTAGACCATTGCCTTGGTTTGCAGAAGAAAAGGTTCGCCTTGGAGCCTTCGCAACGCTGCTCGGCGTCGAACTCACCTCAAACTCAAACGATTCAAACGAATCGGGATCTTGGTCAGCAATAGCAGTCGGTGACAGTTGTCTCTTTCAAGTCCGCAATGATGATCTTGTCCTCTCTTTTCCCATTTCCAGCGCAAGCGAATTTGGAAGTTCTCCGACTTTGCTTTCCACCAATTTGGCCCGCAATTCGCAACTCTGGGAGAAAGTCAAGCGCCAAACTGCAGAATGGCAATCAGGCGATCTCTTGCTACTTGCCACAGATGCCCTCGCGTGTTGGTTCCTCACCGAGCATGAGAACAATGAAAAGCCCTGGAACATTCTCTACGGTTTTACCGAGAATTCGTCGCCTCAGGAATCATTCAAAGCGTGGGCGAATGATGCGCGTCGTTCTACCCGCCTGAAAAATGATGACATCACCTTACTCTTAGTGAGGCTCTGAATTTGTTATGCCATTACCAAGAGGCGATGAATACTTAGCTGCAGTTCAAAACCCCAACACAGCTTTCAGCGATCCGGAATTAAAGGTTTCCATCCCAGAACCTGATCAGTTCGGAATTCCTAAGCCTTACTCCGGAGGGTTCACAACCACATTTCATCTCAAAAATCATTCGCAACATTGGGCAGTCCGCTGTTTCACCAGAACCATTCCAGATTTGCAGAGACGCTATGAAGCTATTGGGCGGTTCCTGCAAACCTGTACAGACGGTTTTTTTGTAAAGGCCATTTGTCTTAATGAAGGAATTAGAGTTGGCAACCAGTGGCATCCCATCATAAAGATGCAGTGGCTCGATGGCGAAACTCTGAACACCTTCATCGACCGCAATATCAATATCTCTAAGCCTGGAGAGATTTCTAAGCTCATTCCAGAGTTTGTCGATTTGGTGCAACGTCTCGAAAGCCTCAAAGTAGCTCACGGGGATCTCCAGCATGGTAATATTCTCGTCAAGCAAGGGAAGCTCTACCTTATCGATTACGATGGATTCTACCTCCCCGAACTCTCCAGCCTTAAGACAAATGAGATCGGACATCTTAACTATCAGCATCCTTCAAGAACCGCTGCTCATTACAATTCAACGATTGACCGGTTTTCGGCCATCGTGATATATCTCGGTCTTTCAGCGGTCGCCGCTTCGCCCCCTCTCTGGCACAAGTACAACAACAGCGAGAATATCCTATTTTGCTCAAATGACTTTGCAGATGTCGAGTCATCTCCACTTCTCATTGACATTTCTAGAATCTCCCAACTTGCCCCTCTTGTGGAGAGATTCAGGGGTGTTTGCAGGCTCGAATTCGATAAAGTTCCGTCTCTTGATCAGTTCATTTCTGGCAACTTCACCTTTCCAAAGATCACAGTCCGCCCTCCCGCTCCAGCCGTTACTGTTCCCCAAAGGCGCAGCCAGTATCCAGTCATTGACGCTTCTCTTTCTGGCTCACTCTCAGAACATATCGGCGACCGGGTGGAAGTAATCGGACTGATTACCGATTACCATTCTGCACAAACTAAGCACGGACAACCTTACATATTCCTCAACTTCGGTTCTTACCCACACCAAACCTTTACACTTGTTTTGTGGTCGACTTCCCTGGATGCGTTCCGCCGTGATAAAGTTGATCCTCTTTCTCTCGTTCACAAGTGGGTCAAAGTTACTGGCGTAATTGGTAGGTATCGGGACAGACTGTATCGGGACAGACTGCAGATGACAATTGAACTTCCGTCTCAAGTTCAAATATTGTCAGGCGAGGAAGAAGCTCGCCAATGGCTTGGAGTCAAGCCGTCTGTATCGCTATCTCCACAGATTCGACGCCCAATTTCACAACCTGACGAATCAGTTTTTAATACTATCTATTCGGGCAAACGTGCTACTCCTAGTGGTACTCCGTCATCGACCACATCTCCGTCAAAGAAATTTGATTCTTCCCATTTTAATACTATCTATTCGGGCAAACGTGCTACTCCTAGTGGTACTCCGTCATCGACCACATCTCCGTCAAAGAAATTTGATTCTTCCCACGGCATCCTTGGCGGATTAATACTCGGAATCGTCGGTGCATTAGTTTTGGGTTTCTGGGGTTTCGTGGCAGGCGCCGTGCTCGGTTACCAAATTGGCAAGCGATTATGAAAGGACAACACACTCTATGAGCTGGCGATTCAGAAAAATCTTCCGTTGGGGTCCATTCCGCACCACTTGGACAAAACGAGGCTGGGGATCCTGATGCTTTTGGGGCTGATGGGTTACCCAACATAACAAGTCACTGCACCCGACCTTGAGGTAGATTACTGATTGGGATCCTTGGTTTGGGGTGGCGGGTGAGTTCGGCCGTTATGTTGCCAGCGCCAGAGCTGTGCCTTGTCAAGGCTGTTGGTGAAGGGGCGCTGGCGTCTGTGGGTAGTTGAACCGATCGGTGGAAAAATTTACACAACATAACAAGTCACTGCACCCGACCTGATGTTAAAATTCGAGAAATACCCAAAACTGCTGGCGGCGGGTGAGTTCAGCCGTTATATTGCTTGTCTTATTAGTCAAATAGATTTAGTTTAGTCATTTGGAGACAGCATGTCAGAAGGTAAGTTCCAGAACTATGCTCCACTTAACCCAAACACAGCAGAGAAAAAGTTTTGGGAATGCCTCAAAAAGACATTTCAGAATGAGCCATGCGTAGCTTACTTTAGGTATCCAATTTTTAAACGCACAGGCAATCTCACCAGAGAACCTGACGTTATCTTTATGCACAGAGATTTAGGATTGTGGGTATTTGAGTGTAAAGGGTGCAGTATCGCTAACATTGAAAGTATCGAAGGGCATCAGTGGAAAATGACTAATTGGCATAGGGAAGAGGAATTGCCTATGCTTCAAGCTGAGGATGGCATGTTTGCAATAAGTGCGAAACTCACAGAACGAAGAGAAACACGAGGACTGGTCGCCTCACACTACAGAGTGGTATTACCCTTTGTTAAAGAGCAAGAATGGCAAGATAAAGGATTTTCTGACTTGCCGTGTACCCATGGCGTTGTTTTGCTGGAGGAGGATCTGAAGCCATCGACTCTCCGAGAAAAACTACAGTTGGGCGCTTGCGAAAATCCACAGCGTCCTCTATCTGATGAACAGTGGCAAAACATAGTTGCTTTACTGGGCGGTTCGCTACCAAGACAAGAAGCTAGAGCCATA
This sequence comes from Thermostichus sp. MS-CIW-30, assembly GCF_054058015.1. Lineage (NCBI taxonomy): Bacteria > Bacillati > Cyanobacteriota > Cyanophyceae > Thermostichales > Thermostichaceae > Thermostichus > Thermostichus sp. MS-CIW-30. Next base: position 66,632 of record NZ_JBSRZW010000001.1, on the reverse strand, counting down.
CCCACAGGAACACCACCCGAAAATCCTTTAAGAGTCATCCATTATCTGGAATCTCGCCTTCGTTTTCTGGACGATCAACAGCAAAAGGTAGCTTTTGAGGTTCCAGATGGCCCTCAGCGTGTTAGAGGATTAGCAGGAACAGGGAAAACCGTTCTATTTGCCAAGAGAGCCGCAAAAATCCATGCCGCGCACCCTGACTGGAAAATTGCTTTTGTTTTTTTTACACGGGCACTTTACGACCAAATCATAGGTTTAATTGGTCTTTACTATCGTGAAATGGTTCGGCAAGATGAAGGAGATGTAGAACCAGACTGGCACAATGTACAAGTACTACATGCTTGGGGTTCAAGAGAGCGTAACGGTTTCTACCGTAACTTAGCCCAAAAATCGGGAATACGTCCTCTGAGTGTCAACGACGTTAAACATAGTCTTGGACGCTCCTGCTCTCCGTCAGAAGCTTTTCAATACATCTGTGATTCTTTAGAAGAAAATGTACCAAACATACCTGTACTTTTTGATGCGATCTTGATAGACGAAGGACAGGATTTGCCCCCATCCTTCTATCGATTAGCTTATAAAAGTTTATCTGACCCAAAACGACTTTATTGGGCATACGACGAAGCACAGGGGATTGGAACCCTGACGGTACCTCGTCCTTTGCATATCTTTGGGCTTAATCCAGATGGAACACCAGTAGTAGATTTAGGTGGGAACAAACTTCCTGATGGAACCATAACCAGCCCTACCTACGAAGGAGGACTGCGCAAGGCACACAATTTAAACCGATGCTACCGAACACCTAAAATGCTTCTCATGGCTGCTCACGCTATCAACATGGGCTTACTGCGACAAGAGGGTTGTTTGCAAGGAGTGAGTAACAAAGAGGATTGGGAAAAACTAGGTTACACTGTTCTGGATGGAGATTTTTCAGATGCAAGTGTCAAAGCTGGCAAAACAGTCACAGTTACGCGCGAGGCAAAAAACAGCCCTCACCCCATAGACAGTGATGATTTTCCTCACAAGGACGCTTTAGGCTCACCTTTACGCATCCAGACTTTTTCGGATGAGTTGGAAGAGCAGGAATGGATTGCTCAACAAGTGGAGGAAGATCTGAAGTTAGGCTTCGACCCTTGGGACTTGTTGATTACTTGCCCCACTGGTGATAAAGAACAGCAGTACTTTGAAGCAATAAAATCTAAACTCTCAAGGCGAGGTATCCAAAGCGTTATTGCAGGTGTTGATACAAATCTGGATATCTTTCGCATGGATAACTGCATCACGATCTCAACAATTTTCCGAGCCAAGGGCAATGAGGCGTGGAAGGTTTATGCTTGCAGATTTCATTGTGCTACCCAGCCATTAGCTTGGAGAGGAGAGTCAGAACTACAGAAGCGTAACGAAGCCTTTGTTGCACTTACACGAGCGCGTATCTGGTGCGTTGTAACTGGGGTTGAGGGTGCGAGCCCAGTTTTTGAAGAATTGAGAGCTATTGTGCAACAGTACCCAAATCTAACCTTTAAAGCATTCAATCAATCCTCATTGAAAAGGATTAATGATGAAGATTTTGAATAGCAAATTAGAAACTCGTATCAATATTTGCTACCAATTGTAAGTGCAACATAACAAATCACTGCACCCGACTTGAAGCTATACTTTAGTCATTACCCAAAACTATAGCTAGGTAGGTTAAGGTTGTCGCCTTAAGATTCTGGGAAACCAATGTGGGGCTACGCCCAGCGACCCATATCATGCCAACCTTTGTATGCTTAGCTATACTGGTGGCGGGTGAGTTCAACCGTTAGATGCCCTTATTCCCTGGTTGTGGCTATCCTCCCAGTCCTGATTGAGAGCAAAGGGGTAGTTAGACAAGGAGTGCATTAAACAGGTAGCCGATACTGATGATTCCAAAAGTCATTAGGCTAATAAACACAGCTAAAAGTTGAGGGCGAAGAACTTTTCTCAGGATGACCATCTCAGGCAATGAGAGAGCCGTCACAGCCATTGTGAACGCTAATACAGTACCCATCGGCATTCCTTTGTTAACCAATGCTTCGGTAATTGGCATAACACCAGCAATGTTTGCATAGAGAGGTACACCCAACACTACAGCAACAGGAACAGCGAATGGGTTGCTAGACCCTGCTAATTGTGTAACTAAAGTGGTTGGGACATAGCCATGAATTCCAGCACCGATCGCAATACCGACAACGACATAAAGCCATACCGATCGCACAATTTCACTGGACTGAAACCATCCCTGCTGAAACCTCTGTTTCCAAGTGACATGATTGGCGTTAAGGTTGTCCTCTTGAGCATTGTCTTGGTGGGCTTTTTGAAATTGCCATACAAAAGATTCAACCCATTTTTCCAACTTGAGCCATCCGATGATATAACCAGCTAAGATCGCTAATCCAACCCCAAAGCCAATATATAGAAGTGTGACTTTTAACCCGAATAACCCCCACAACAGTACAACAGCTACTTCATTTACCATTGGGGCAGAAATCAAATAAGAAAATGTCACACCCAGAGGGATACCTGCTTCCAAAAAACCAATAAATAGGGGTACGGCAGAACAAGAGCAAAAAGGTGTGACAATCCCCACCATCGCCGCTAGAATATTTCCGCCCAAAGTGCGCTTACCTTCTAACCATTGCCGCACGTTTTCAGGTTGCAAAAAACTCTGAAATGTTCCCACAACAAAACTAATAACAATCAATAAGGTCAAAACTTTGGGGACATCGTAAAGGAAAAAATGCAAGCTAGCTCCGAGATGAGATTCAACTGACAGTCCTAATAGACGAGTGACGATCTGTGTTGCCAGCCAGTCGAATGGATAAAACGGATCGAACATTGTTTGTCCTCTCTTCTACATCTGTAAGAGTCGCTGAATTTCCTCACTGGTCATCACTTTACCTTTACCCACGACCTTACCATTAACAGTCAGTGCAGGTGTAGACATAACTCCTCGCTTGGCAATTTCAATGGGGTCAGTAATGTGAAAAATTTCTGCTTCTAGGTTAAGTGCAGCGATCGCTTCTCTGGCATTAGCTTCTAGTTGCTGACATTTTTTGCAGCCTGTTCCCAGTACTTCAACTGTGATCGGTTTCATAAGAATTTTCCTCCCAATGTTTACGTCAGATCGCAATAGCATTAATTTCTCAAAGGCTTGACTTGAAACTGATCTAGGACAACGCATTCTTGATCATTTTTTTGCAAATTGGCATAGCACTGTTGAGCCAGTGGTGTTAGCTCATTATGAAGAATTTGTAATTGGCGAATCGTATCTTCAATTTCATTAACTTTTTTGCTGAGACGTTCATAAACCGCCTGACAAGTGAGCGATCGCCCATCCTTTAACGCAAGAATGTCTTTAGTTTCATCTAGACTAAGCCCCAAAGATTTAGCCCGTGTAATAAAGGTAAGCCGCTCCACATCTTGTTGACTGAATAGCCGATACCCTGCTTCTGTGCGCTGTGGGGATGGAATTAACCCAATTCGCTCATAAAAGTAAAGGGTTTGTGGATTAATATCTAACAGACGCGAGACTTCCCCCACTTGAAACATTGACATCACTCCATTACAGCCTGATAAGCTCATAGTAAACCTTATACTTTGATATAAGGTCAAGGGTCGTCAGGTAAAGTTTGTTAAAGTTGTCAGGTTGTCAGGCATCTAACACTGCGTTGGTGCGGACGGAACAGAGGTTATTGGTGGGTATTCTAAGGTTATCTGCCGCCACACAACTTCACCGTTATGCGGCAGGACCTCCCGGTGTACTCTGAAACCATGCGACCATCGAGCATGTGTCGTCGTCACCCTCTTGCAACGTTCTTTGCTCTCGCCTATGGCATTTCGTGGGTACTCTGGGCACCGCTGTGGCTGCCTGCGTTTGGCATACACGGGTTGCCGGTAATTCCTTATCACCATGCACTCGGCGCCTTGGGGCCAATCACCGCAGCCTTCCTCGTGTCCGCCATGGAAACCGGGCTGGCGGGACCGGCGGATCTGCTACGACGCATGGGTTTGTGGCGCGGGAGACTCGTCTGGGTCGCAGTCGCGCTCTTTGCCCCCTATGTTCTTCTTGCACTCGCCGTCGTTGCGGCATCGCTGCTGAATGGGGAGAGCGTGTCGCTGTCGGGCGTCGGCAGATCACGCGAATTCTTGCAGTTTTCAGCTCTCGGATTCCTTGTTTACAACATTGTCTCGTTCGGCTTTGGCGAAGAGGCGGGCTGGCGAGGGTTCGCCCTTCCTCGACTGCAAACCCGCCATTCCGCTCTGGTCGCTTCGCTGCTACTTACGTGCGGATGGGCGCTCTGGCACCTGCCGCTTTTCTTTTACCGCCCCGGCTATACCAGCATGAATGTGCCAGGCGTCACCGGTTGGTTCTTCAGCTTGCTCACGGGTGCGGTATTGCTCACATGGCTTTATAACGAGAGTCGTGGCAGCATTCTCGTTGTGGCGATTTTTCATGCTACGGTCGACGTCGCTTTTACCTCGGATATTTCCTCGCCGTTCGTGGTCAACATCACTGGAGCGCTAATTACGTGCTGGGGAATCATCGTACTTATCGCTGCGGGGCCTCGCTATCTGGCAAGGCGCGGCAAGATGGTCAGGCTGCATGTTGGCGACAGCGTCACCGGATTCGTTCACCGTGACGGCCAAGTTAGTCAGCCTGCCGCATAACAATGCGATGCAGCTGACGGCGCTCCGCGCCGCAGCTGATCGCCATCGTTATGTCGCCAGCGCCAGAGTTGTGCTTAGCCAAGGTTGTTGGTGAGGGGGCGCTGGTGTCGGTGGGTAGTGGAAGCGACTAGTGAAAATTTACACAACATAACAAATCACTGCACCCGTCCTGATGTTACAATCCAATCACTACTCAAAACTACTGGTGGCGGGTGAGCTTAGCCGTTATGCCAAATTAGAGATAGAATACAGTATGGTGATAATGGTATTGCATTTCAACTCATTTGGTTGCTTATAGGTGTTTTAAGTGGATTTGCTTTTTATAACTCGATTATTCAGGTTCTGCTTATAATCCCAAATATTCAAAGAATTATATCTACTTATTGGCTAGGGCTTGCACTTCTGTCTCTTTTTATTTCAATCTTATGTGGTTGTATTCTTCTTGGGCACGAAAAAGTTACCACCTTTGACAAAGAAAAATACAGAATTGTTCAGAGAGTCGCAGGATACTTGAGCATAAAGCGATATCTCTATAAACCTAGAATTTGGAGCTTAAATGAACTTCGTTCTGTAATTATTGAGGAGCTTGATGATGGAGAAACACTTTTTTACTCTCTTTTTCTGCGAACAGGTTCGGGGGAAATTATTCCTCTGTCAAATGAAAAGTTTAGTAGCTATGATGCGAGAAAAGACGCTGAAAAGATTTTATTGTATGTGGGGCTGTCAATTGACAATATTCAAGAAGAAAAACGAAAGGGATATGAATTATGGAAGGGTTGAGGCATAACAAATCACTGCACCCAACCTGATGCTATAATCCATCCATTACTCAAAACTAGTGGCGGGTGAATTCAGCCGTTATATTGCCAGCCCTGGTAGATTGTGGATGATTGGGTCAAAGGATCCCTGGGGAGGCTGGTCTTGGAGGATCCAGATAGATCTAGGTAGAGAGAGTCACCCAACATAACAAGTCACTGCACCCGACCTTGAGGTAGATTACTGATTGGGATCCTTGGTTTGGGGTGGCGGGTGAGTTCGGCCGTTATGTTGCCAGCGCTAGACTTGTGCCTAGTCAAGGTTGTTGGTGAAGGGGCGCTGGGGTCTGTGGGTAGTTGAACCGATCGGTGGAAAAATTTACACAACATAACAAGTCACTGCACCCGACCGTATGCTAAGCTGTTCATATCATCCAAAGCCAGTGGCCGCGGGTGAGTTCAGACGTTGGGCGGCTTCGCCTAAGTTCAAGTTGGGAGAGATTTTATGCCCCAGAGAAATACTTTGATATGCACGGTTGGAACAAGTCTTTTTGAAGGCAACTTAAGTCGTTTGTCAGCAACTACACCCAATGTGCCATCAAATTGGGAAAATATTCGCAAGGCTTATGATGAACAAAATTGGACAAATTTAGCTGAAGAGATGCTTAGAGTCTCGCCAACCGACAGAGTGTGCGGCGCTGAAATCAACACAATAGCTGAAATCAACACAATAGAAGAAGCCCGAAGAAAAAGCTGGCTTGAACTTGAAAATCTAATTTTTCTTGTTTCGGATACTCCTAAAGGAAAAAACACAGGAGAATTTCTAAAGCGCTATTTTGAACGACGTACCGACCTCAATTTACGAAATCTCGAATATCAAACTGTTGATAATCTTCAAGATGAGCGCCCCACAGATTTTAGAGTTCACGGCTTAAGAAATCTTGTTCGCAAAGCTGGCGAATATATACAAAGATTTGGTGGTGCTGAATATGTCGCCATTGACGCAACTGGCGGATACAAAGCGCAAATAGCAATAGCCGTTATTGTTGGGCAGGCATTGAACATACCTGTTTTTTATAAACACGAGAGATTTTCGGAAATTATAGATTTTCCTCCGTTGCCCATATCATTCGACTACGAAATTCTTGCACAAAATGCAGATGTACTAACAGACTTTGAACGCGGCGGAGCGTTTTCGCGCAGTGAATTAGGTGAAATTGACGAAAAGCTTCGTGTTTTATTGGCAGAGATTGTTGTTGATGGGGAGTCTGTTTACGAATTAAGTCCGATAGGGCAGATTTACTTAACAGGTTTTCGTATCCGCAACCCAAAGCCGGTAAGACTAATACCAGCCGAAAATAAAAAAGAGCCATCGTTTAGAGATGACCATTACCCAATTGGGTTTAGAGATTTCGTGGAAAAAGTTTGGCGGGAAAACCCATGGATAGTAACAGCGAACTCATTGCCTTACGACAAGCAGAAATCAATTAAGGGTATTGGATTCTATGTTCGAGAAGAAGATGGCAAGCTTATAGGAACGTTCCAAGATAAAAATAATTTTGGCGCAAGGTTTTGGATTCATGTTACCGATGAATCTTCAATCGCCTTAGCATGGGCGGCAGACACCTTAAACCGGAAGTACAGACCATGAACAACAACTACGCCGCCCAACACGCGCTTCCACCTGACACCGCTCCGCTGCGCTTCGCGGCGCAGGTGAAGCGCAGGCCGTTAGATGGCTGATCGATGCGGTTCATAATGAGAAGTCTGCCGATGAAGAGATGTATAGCTCTCAGGGTTATGGCCTCGGCGCTGCTCGTCTTGCCACTGACATCTGTACCGACTCACGCTCAGGGAGGGCGCGCTGATATTGAGATCGATTTCGGCGCGTGTACTCCTGAGCGGCGGTTGGTCTTCTTCGCCTTCGGCTCTACGACCATCGAAGTGGCGGGTAAGGCGGGGGGGAGATGCGTAATGAGGTACGGGACCGAAATCGAGAATCCGATTTGGGATGGGTTCCTTGATAAGACATGCAGGGTGCCACTGCAAGCAGGGAGGCTAAGGTTCACGGTGAGGGATGACGGGGTTGATTTCTCCCCCCTCAAGTCACACTGTGTTCCCACCCCACGTGTAAAGAAGAAGAATTGAGCGATGTCCTGCGGCGCAAAGGATTTGAAAGGTATATAACCGAGGAAGAACGGATGGAGTTCTTGAGCACTTTCGTTAGAGATGGCGTCTTGGTGGAGATTGTAGAGCGCGTGGCGACGTGTCGTGATCCCAAAGACGACAAGTTTCTTGAACTGGCTGTTAATGGCAAGGCAAGATGTGCGTGCCGTTAGATGTACCCAGAGACAAGATGATGAGCAAGCTCAAATGCCCTCATTGCGGGAACCCAGGGATCCCTGTCCTCTGCAAGGTGTGCCTCGGCTCAACTGTGCCTGCGACCTGCAAAGCGTTATGAATCTTTGTTTGAGTCGTAATTGAGAGGAAATAGGTGAGCTATAATTCCTAATGGACTTTTCTTTTCATTGCAGGTTGGGTAATGCAAAAACAGGAAGTCCTTACATTACTGGCAAATCACCAGAACACTCTGAAGGACTTTGGCGTAAAGTCTCTAATGCTCTTTGGTTCAGTAGCAAGGGATGAAGCGCAAACAGACAGTGATATCGATCTGCTAGTAGAGTTTGACCGTCCAGTTGGATTGTTCACTTTTGCACGCTTGAAACGATATCTAGAGGAAATTTTAGAGAGTCCGGTTGATCTAGGTACGCCTGACTCCCTCAAGCCCTATCTGCAAGAATCCGTTCTCCGGGAGGTGGTTCGTGCCTTCTAGAGATTGGCAGAACAGAGTAAGATCGGAAATAGAGGCAATTAAGTTAGATGAGGATCCCTCTGGGCCAGGATATATGGTTGTTTCAGACTGCAGGAAAGCAACTTGGGGATCCCAGGTTCCCATAGTCTGCTTTGGGAGACAGATAAGGGGTATGTTTGTGTTGGCCGGTTAGAGATCGAAGGCAGGGCAAATGTCCCAGACTTATTCGGAACGACTATCGCGAACGGAGCTATTGTACTGGCTACCGTCTCATCGCCATTTGAATTGACTATAAGTAAACACACAAGCTCTCAAGCACGGGGCGGCAACGGTGGGCATTGGATCCCGGGAACCAGGGATTCCAGCAAGCCGCTACAGGCATCCCAGAGCAGCTCGATCACGTAATGGAATCCAGCCTCACCCCCGTAGTAGGGATCCGGAACTTCTTCGTCAGAATGAGAGCGGCAATAGCTGCACATCAGGCGCACTTTCTCGGCATATTTTCCCTGGGGATCCAAGCTGAGAATGTCGCGGTAATTTTGTCGATCCATAGCCAGGATCAGGTCAAACTCGCGCAGGTCGGCAGGTCGAATCTGGCGGGCCTTGCCTTGTAGCTCTAGGCCATAGCATCGGGCTGCTTGTTGCATGCGCCTATCTGGGGGGCTGCCGATGTGATAGGCTGCCGTACCTGCTGAGTCGCAGATAATTGCTTCCTTATGGCCGCTGCTGCGCAAAAGGTGATTGGTGATGCCCTCAGCAGTAGGAGAGCGACAGATGTTACCCAGACAGACAAACAGAAGCTTTTGGCTCATGGCAACCTCCCCATCGGATCCCATGTGTGGGCCCACCACAGGATGTATCCGCCTGCAACAGCGGGACGGATTCCCTTTCTATTTTCCACCAAGAGCCGCTGCAATGTTTTGTCGGCGGCTATCGTAACATTGCAGATTTAATTGAACCGACAAGGGATCCCCAGGCACTGCTGCAATAGCTTCAGGTACTCTTGTCCATCCATGAGAAAGGCACCAAAACGGGCCAGGTGCGGGTTCATCAACTGAGCGTCGAATAGGCGAAAGCCCCGCTCCCGTAAGTGCTCCACCAACTTCACCAAGGCCACCTTCGAGCCGTTGGGGATGCGGTAGAACATCGACTCGCCGATAAACGCCGCTCCAAGGGCAATACCCAGGATCCCGCCTGCCAAGGTCTCTCCCTGCCAGGTTTCAAAGCTGTGGGCAAAGCCAGACCGGTGCAGAGCTGCGTAAATCTGCTTCAGCTCGGGGCTAATCCAGGTTTGGGGACGAGCGGCACAGCCCTCTACCACCTGCTCAAAAGCACAGTTCAGCCGCACCTGAAAGCGATTGCTGCGCACCAAGGGCCGCAATGAACGGGGGCAGTGGAATCGCTCATCGAGGGGGATCACCGCGTGCCGGTCGGTGCCGTACCAGGCCAGGGATCCCGTCTCTTCGTCGGCCATCAGAAAGTAGCCTTGGGCATAGCCTGCCAGAATGGTGGCCAGATCCACCTGCATTGCCTCAGTTGCGCTCCTCAAGATTGCCATTCTGCAGAGAGGCTGGCAAAATCCCCCCCATTGGCCCTGGGGTGACAATCCACACAGGCGCTCACCCGCACAGGAGTGGGAAACTCCACTTGCAGATGCAGGGCACGGAAATAGCGAGAATCTGCCAAGCGATAGGGCACCTGTTCCCCCTGTCGCAGGGGCCGGGAGTTGGGCCGCAAATAGCCCCAGGCCAGTTGTAAAGCCACACCGCTCAGGGGCTGGATCTGCTGGCCATAGTGGTTGGGATCCTGCAGCAGCCGTCGCCAGGTTTCAGTGGGCAACACTTGGGCGGGCAACGCCACATGGCAACCACCACAACTGCGCACATATTGAGCTTGCTCCAGTTGGGCTTGAGTCAGGCCCTGCTGGGCTTGTGCTCCCAGGTTCTGCGCTGATCCCGCCAGCAGGGATCCCATAAACCCGGACAGGATGACTACCATGCTGCAAATCCAAAACCGCCGGCGTCGTCGTTGCAAAGGAGCCATGCTCTCACACCCACTGCCCATGCTTTCCCACTCTAGACCCACTCTAGATCAGGTGGCCGCTCGCCACAGTGGGACGGAGTCCATAAGATCCGGCCTCAACTGCTGGGATCGACTTGATCGACTTGGCCTATTTTTGGAGGAGCTTGAGAGATCGCGGATCTCCTGCTGCATTTTCCGCATTTCTTGAGGCATCTCCCGCAGCTCCTCTTGGGCTTGATCCGTGCAGCGCTCGATGGCGCGGGTGCGCCTGTCAAAGCCGGCGACGGTCAAGTTTTTGGATCCCTCTCTGGATCAACCTGGCCAGAACCAGAAGGGAATCTGTTTGGGTTTAAAATAGCGGGGCTGCAGACTTTCCCACCAAGCGCTCATGAACCTACCCAGCTTACTCTGGCCGGATCCCGACGGGATCCCAGTGCCCTCTCAACCGGGGATCCTTGGCATTTTGGCTTCCGGCAATGGCAGCAATTTCGAAGCTATTGCCCAAGCCATTGAGGCTGGGGAACTGCAGGCCCAGATTGCTGTGGTCATCACCAACAATCCCAAAGCTTATGTGCGGCAGCGGGCCCAAAAGCGAGGGATCCCTTGCGTCTTGCTCGACCACCGAGACTACCCCTGTCGCGAAGACCTGGATGCAGCTATCCTCCAAGTGCTCTGGCAGCATCACGTGGAATGGGTGATCATGGCCGGGTGGATGCGCCTGGTTACCCAGGTGTTGTTGTCCGCCTACCCGGATCGCGTCTTGAACCTGCATCCTAGCCTGCTGCCCAGCTTCAAGGGCCTGCGGGCTGTTGAACAAGCCCTGAAGTGCGGCGTGAAAATTGCCGGCTGCACTGTCCATCGGGTCACCTTGGAAATGGACAGTGGCCCCATCGTGGCCCAAGCAGCCGTGCCGGTTCTGCCCGAAGATACCGTGGAATCCCTTTACCGGCGCATCCAGACCCAGGAGCACCGCCTCTACCCACTGGCCATCCGCCTCTGCCTGGCAGAGGGATCCCTGCTACCCAAGTCTTCGGGGAAGCTGCACAATTGAGGTTAAGTCCAACGCTGGCGCATCCCATGGCCGAGATCCCGCCTCTCCTCGTCTTCGATAGCCCGGTGATCCTGGCCGGTCGTCTGGCTCTATGGCAAGAGTGGGCTCGATTTGGGGTGTGTGTGCTGCCGCAGGCAGTGATGGCCGAGCTAGAACGCCTGAGCCGGCAGGCTATTGATCCCCAAGAAGAATCGACAGCCCGCGAGTTTTTGCGCCACTGGCCCAGTCTAGGGTTTGCCGTCTCAGAAGCCCGTGCCCTGGTGGGTGGTGCTGGTGCCGGCGATCAGTCCATGAGGGTACGTTTGGAAGAAGCGATTGCCGAATGCGCCTATGCCCTGGCCCAGCAGCAGCCGGGAACGCTGGTGGTTTTGGTCAGCAACGACCGGCCTTTGGTGGGGCAAATTCAGGGTCTGGGTCTCAACAACCTCTGTGCCATCTCTCTGGCAGAGCTGAACCGGTGGATGCGTCAGCAGCAGCGCCCTCAGGCTGTGGTTATGGCTTTGAATCGGTTACCAGGGCCACCCATTCCTGCCGCCCAGTTGACGTCCTCTACCCTCGCTCCACCTGCCCGTCCCTTGAGTTCCTCTCCAGCTTCCGGGAACCCCCCCGCCCAGGCGCGGCAGCGGTCTGGAGCTGCTCAGGTGGGGCCGAGCACAGCCCGCCTCTGGCCCTTTTTGAAAAGCCTACAGAATGCCCTTGCGTTGTTGCTGGCCCTGGTTTTCCTCTCGGCAACCGGGTTGCTGGCCTGGCGCCTGCTCGATCCAGAAGGAAGTGAAGGGATCTGGCGGCGGCTACCTCTCTCTCGGATCCCTTGGATTCGGGATCTATAGCCAGTTATTCCGAACCAACTTAAGACCCTTTCCGGTCTTCAGCCGGCCGCAGTCATTTTATAGTCGTTTCAGTTATTTCAGGTTAGGGTGAGACTCCTGGGCTGCTGATCGCGCCAGCGGGACGGAGTCCTTGAAAAGCCCTCTGGCCCTGTGCATTTAACGTTTGTTTTAGTGTTGTTTTAGGTGTGAGTGCAGTGTCCTAGTTGGAATGAAACGACCGTAATGAGGAATGAAACTGTTCCGTCGCATTGCCTGGGGGTGGTCGCGGAAGCGGCGTGGAAGGCTTGGGCGGCACCGCTGAGCAGTTGGGAAGCGTCTTAACCTAACTTGAAATGACTACAATGGGATCGACTCCAGCTCTTCTCCCAAGATGGGATCCCTGAAATACAAAGTTTGCTGCCAACCAGGATGAATTGGGTTTTGGCGCAGGTCAGCAGTGACGGGATGGCCAAAGTTACTGCTCAGCAATTGTAACGTTAAAGCCCTTATTTTTCAGGGTTTCCGCATGATAGCGGGCATACTCCAGTTGCTTAAATGCTGCCAACTGCACAAACTTCTGGCCATTCACATCTTTGACAAAGGCCCCATCAGAAACTTCTCGAGCACGTGCCAAGCTCTCATCTCCCGAGTAGGTAGTGAGCACCAAGAAGGTTCCCTCGCCGCGGTTCGGCCCCAGAGAGTCTACGCTGTTGTCGCTTAGGGGCACCACGTTCTGGGATCCCGCAGAAGTAGGCGATGAAGGTTGGGACGGGCGCTCCAGGCTGGCTGCCAACTGCTCCACCGTTTGCAAGCTGGGGGGAGAGGGTTCCTTGGAAGCCAAGGCCAAGTCGGTCTGCAGGCTGTCCAGCAGGTTAGGAACGCCTTGAAGAGGATCCACCTGCAAGTCCTTCCAGTCTGGGGTGGCCGCCAAGCCCAGGGACAACCGACCGGGATCCAAGCCACCAGAATAGAACTCCTCTCCCACCTGCCCTTCCACCGGTTCCAGTGGGATCAGGGGCAACTGAGCCAAATCCAGCTGGGCAGGGATCCCTTCTTCCGCCCTGCTGGCAGCACTTTGGGGCAGGGACAGTTCTTCCGGCCAGATCAGCCAGCGCACCCCAAAGCCAATCCCCGCGCAGGAAAGCACCCACAGCAGCAAGACCCAGAGGGGCGAAAAGGCCCCGGAGGGCCGCGGCATCTCTTCCTCTTCCAAGTCTTCCACCACCTCTTGAATGAGCACAGGTGAAGGGCGCTGTACAGAGCTGGTATTCCCAAGCTGACCTGCTCGTGGGGGCGGGACAGAGTCCATGCGCTGCAAACGCTGCCAGAGGCGGAATCGCTCCAGTTCTTTCAGCACATCCAAATGCAGATGGCTCAGCGCCTCCTGAAGAGCAAGTTGAGGAACTGGATGTGAATGGGACTGCTGTGCCGGAGACAGGGGTTGGGTAGGGTCTGGGGGAAGCGGAGAAGGACTCATAGACAGCCCACACTCAACTTGATGTAAAGTCGGAGAGCAAACAATGCCGATCCACTGTTACAGCCGGAAACAGCCTAACAGGAGAACCCACCTTGGGAACAAGGATTGCCAGCGCCCCATACCTTGCCATAAACCACCATGCCACAGGGCTATGGCAGTCTTCTAGGGCTTTGCCTCCAGATAGAGGGCACGCACATCTGTCGGTAGGTTCTGAAGCAAGATCTGGCGGGCAGAGGCAACGATGGCATCCACGTCTTCTGGGGCGAGGTAATATCCGTCAGCCTTGAGTTGGTCGGCAATGCGAACCGGTGGCCAGCCAAAGCGATCCCGCAGCAGCAGAATGAAGCGCAGATCCCCCGGCAAGGTATCCAAACCAGCAGTCAAATAACAGGCCAGTGCCGGTGAAAGAGAGGACTTTGCCCCGCCTCTGGTGGAGTCGAGACTGCAAGAAGCTTGAGGGCGGGTGGGGATCCCATCCAAGGATTGGATCAGCTCACGGGTTTGCTCCGCCAGCCAGGGTCGCAGCACAGGATCCCCTTCGCCAGCCGCTTCTTCCACAAGGCTGTGGACATCTAGGCGCTGTAGGCGCAGGTAAAGCCGCAACCAAACCTGCTCTCGATAGGCAGCCCACTGCTCGGGCGGCAGATGTTCGGCAAGGATCCCGTCCACCCACTGGCAGTAGCGGCAAAACAGGCTGATGAAGTAGCGGGCCACCTCCGGCTGCCGTTGAAAGGCCCGCAGCAACTCCAGATCGCTGTAATGGGCCACCCCCCGCACGATAGGGGCGTTGCATTCCGGCCAAAAGGCGGTAGCTTCGGGCATGAGAATTTCTCCCGCAGAAAAATCCCTAGCTATTCTCCAGGATCTCCCGGCAGGCGGATAACAACTGCTCCTGCTCCGGCAGGGTGCGCAGGCCAATGCGCAGGTAGCGATCTCCCAGCTCGGGAAAACTCAGGCAATCCCGCACCAGAATCCGGTGCCGCTGCAGCAGCGCCCGCTGAATTTGCGTGGCAGAGCCAGGGCAGCGCACCAACACAAAATTGGCTTGACCAGGCCAGGGATCCCAGCCGGGCAGCGCTTGCAAACCCCTGAGCAAATGCTCTCGGGCCACGGGTAGCCAGGCCAAGGTGCGCCGGCGGAAGTCCTCATCGGCCAAAGCTGCCGCCACTGCCACTCCCGCCAATCCGTTGACGCTCCAGGGATCCCGCCACTGCCGCCAGCGCTGCCAGTGATCCGGGTGCCCCACCGCAAAGCCAATGCGCAAGCCGGGCAGGGTGAAAAACTTGGTGAGGGAACGGATGACGATGGTGTTGGGATGAGCCGCCAGGTAGGGGATCAAAGTTTGGCTGCGGGGCATTGCCGACGGGCTGGAGTTTGAGCTCAGGGTGGGCTCCCCCGGCAAAAAGTCCATAAAAGCCTCGTCCACCACCACCCGGTCGAACTGGGGCAGGAGAGGCAGGATATCTTGCTGCGGGATCAGCCAGCCCGTCGGGTTATGAGGGTTGTTCAGCCAGAGCACTCGGCTCCCCTTGCCTGCCGCCGGAAGCGGCTCCTGGAGAAAGGCGAAACTAGGGGATCCCTGGCCGGGGAAAAAAGGCAGCGGCTTGATGGTCGCCCCTGCTGCCCGCAGAGCCCGCGCATAATCCCCAAAAGCAGGCTGGGGCAGCCATACCTCCCGCCCTTGCGCATCCCGGGCTGCCCAGGTGAGCAACTCCGCTGCCCCATTGCCCACAAAGATCCACTCAGGATCGACGGCCCAATGGTTGGCTAAACAGATGCGCAACTCCCGATAGTCGGGATCCGGGTAGCGGCTGATTACAACCGGGTCTGCTGCAGACAGCGCCTGAGTCAGAGCTTGCAAGACCGATTCCGGTGGGCCCAGCGGATTCAAGCTGGCCGAAAAATCCAGAATCTCCTGGGGAGAGCAGCCAGCGATTGCTGCTCCCCAAGCCCAATTGCCACCATGTCGAGGCTGCTCCACGCCCTACCCAGCAGCCGTTCGCGTCAGCGGGACGGAGTCCTTGTCCCAACCCGGCGAAATTAAGATTTCCCCCCTGCTACTGCTTCGCGGAATGACTTGCCCGCCGTAAAAGTGGGGACGATGCTCTCTGGGATCACCATTTTTTGGTTGGTTTTCGGGTTGCGACCTTCCCGCTCTTTGCGCTTGCGAGCCTCAAAGGAGCCGAAGCCCACCAGGGTCACCTTCCCCTTGGGTTCACCGTTTTCATCGCGGGATGCGACCTCCTCGACAATGATCTCCAGTGCGGCGGAAATGACAGCCTCCGCTTCTTTTTTGGTTACATTGGCGCGATGAGCGACGGCATCAACAAGTTCTGCCTTGTTCATCCTGATCTCCTTTTGAGTTAGGCAATAAAGTTAGAGCGTTCCCTGGATCGCGGATTCGCTCAGGCGTTGCAGAGCGGCCACGGCCCAGAGTGTTCTCAGTGTGTGGGAGCGGGGCTTGCCCTGCAATGCGCCAAGGCGCCACTGGCGCGAATGGCAGGATTGTGGCAGTTGAGCTCCAAATCACTGACATATTCTACAGCTAAGTTAGGGCAGAAGCCTGCTGGGCAAGGGGTTTTAGGGGATCTTAACGCAATTTTCTGGGAGACAAGAGACTGCATATACCCAGTTGGCTCGGATCCGACAGAAAGCTAGGGCTCACGACTCGGGTCGGAAGTAGGCCCGCATCACCTCTCGAAAGATGGGAGCGGCCCGTGATCCACCCCCACCGCCGCTGTTTTCCAGAAAGACCACGACCACCAATTCGGGCCGGTCGTAGGGAGCATAGCCAACATACCAAGCGTGGGATCGCCGCGGCGGATCCTCTGCGGTGCCGGTTTTACCAGCCGTTGGGGGAAATCCTGGCCCCAGGTTGGCGTTGCCGCCAGTGCCGTAAACCACGACATCTCGCAGCCCCTGCTGCAGGATCTCCAGGGTGGCAGGGGAAAGACCTACCTTTTGGCGCAGCGGCACAGGGCTTTCCGGGATCACCTGGTGCGAGAGCAAGGGGCGCACCCGCCAGCCCCCATTGGCCACTGCCGCCGTTACCACCGCCATTTGCAGCGGCGTAGCGGTAATAAATCCCTGGCCGATGGACATGTTGACCGTGTCGCCCACATACCAGGGCTCGCGCCAGTGGCGCTGCTTCCACTCAGCATCCGGCACCAGACCCGCGGCTTCCCCTTTGAGGCCAATCCCGGTCAGTTGTCCCAACCCAAAGCGGCGCGACCATTCTTGCAAAGGGGCAGCCTTGGTGCCGAGGGCGATTTGGTAGAAAAAGGTGTCGCTGCTGTAGGCCATCGCCTGCCGGTAGTTCAGCCGCCCGAAGCCGGCCCGGTTCCAGTCCCAAAAGCGCCACCCTCCCACCTGGATGTAGGGGCCGGTCTGCAGCACCGTATTCGGGGGAAAGGCTCCCGACTCAATCCCGGCAGCGGTGGTGATGATTTTGTAGGTGCTGGCGGGGGGATAGGGCCGCAGGCCGCGGTTGAGGAAGGGAAAATCCTGCTGCTGCAGGCTCTCCCACTGGGCTTGGGTGATGCGGCTGGAAAAGAGGTTGGGATCAAAGGTGGGATAGCTGGCCATGGCCAGGATCGACCCATCGCTGGGATCCATGGCGATCACCGCTCCTTTTTGCTGGCCGAGGGCTCGCTCTGCCGCCTGCTGCAGCCGCACATCCAAAGTGAGCTGCAGGGTGTTGCCCGGTTGGGGCGCTTGTTCCCCCAGCACCCGCAGCACCTCTCCCATGGCGTCCACCTCCACCTGTCGCCCGCCCCATTGGCCGCGCAGATGGTTCTCGAACAATTCCTCCACTCCCATTAGGCCAACGATATCCCCCAGGCGATAGCTGGGATCCGCCCGCAGTTGTTCCTGCGAGATCTCGCCGGTGTAGCCCAGCAGGTGAGCAGCCAAGTCGCCGTGGGGATAAAACCGCACCGTCTCCGCCTCCACCATCACTCCCGGCAGCTCGCGGCTCATCTCCTCCAGTTGAATGACCACCTGGGGGCTGGCGTTGCGCAGGATGCGCACGGGAAAAGGGGAACGATATCCAGCCTGTTCTAGCTTTTGGGCGATCTCCTCAGGGGCGATGTTCAAGTAGTCTGCCAACTTGGGGATCATCTCCTGCCAGCGCTGCCGAGACTGCACCAGAGGCCAGAGGAAGACCGAGTGGGACAATCGGCTGCCCGCCAGCAATACACCGTTGCGATCCACAATGCGCCCGCGTTCTGGCGGCTGGGGCAGCAGGCGAATGCGGTTGGTATCGGCCAACTGGCGGTAATACTGGGTGCGCGCCAACTGCAGGTAGGCCAGACGGGATCCTAGCCCTCCGAACAGCAGCAGGCTGGCCAGCAAGAGCAAGACAACGGCCCGATAGCCTTGCCCCACCGTTTTGGTCGGCAGGGATCCCAGCCAACGAGGACTACCGCCGTCCGGCGGGGGTGGGGGAAGCACCCGGCGGGGGGCAGGCGGTCTGGAATGGGGGGAGAACAGGGCTTGCGGATCCCGTCCTGCCAAGGTGTGGGGGCTTCGCGCGGCGTTGCTGACGGGGTAGAGTTTGGCCATGAACTTGCCAGAAGAATTGCAACCGATACACCCAAAATCAAGAGGAGATGCCCGCTCTTGGGCGGGCCCTCTCAGCATCCATCCAGTATCCCTGGCTCTGGCAAGCCTCGTCCAGGAGTGGCAGCGTGGATAGAGCAGAACAACAGCGGCTACGCCAGGCTGCCTGGCTGATGGTGGGCAATGGCCTGCGCCTGGGGTTGTCTGGGGCCTATTTCATCCTGTTGGCGCGGCTGTTGGGGCCGGAAGCCTTCGGGGTTTTCTCCGCCATCTTGGCCTGCAGCAACCTGGCCGCCCCGTTTGGCTATTTGGGCCAATCGGAACTGCTGATCCAGCGCCTCAGCCGGCAGGGATCCCCGACTTGCACCCAGGGGGTTGGCCCCAGCTTATGGCTGGCGGGATTGGGCTGTGGGGGGATGGCGCTGGTGTTGTGGCCCCTCTTGAGCGTTTGGCTGGCCGGGACGCCGGCAGCGGTGGTGGGGGTATTGCTCTTGAGCGATCTGCTGTTCGTCGCAGTGCCAGAGGTGTACAGGGGGATCCTGATCGGGAGAGAGCAGGCTGCTGGGGTAGCCCTCATCGACACGGGCATGGCGCTGGGGCGATTGGGGGCAGTATTGTTGGCGGTGGCCTTAGGCTGGGGATCCCTGGTGCAATGGGCTGTTCTGTACGGCCTGATGGTGTTGGTCGTGCTGCTGCTGATCGCGAGGGGGATGGGACGGTGGAGCGAGCCTTCTCTCCCCTTGGCCCTGAGCTGGAGAGATCTGCGGGAACGGCTGACAGCGGGCTGGGACTTTGCGGTGGGGCTGGCCGCGGTGAAAACCTTCACCGATTTGGATAAGCTGCTCTTGCCCCGTTTGGCCTCAGCAGCAGCGGGGGGTCTTTACAGCGCTGCCTATCGGGTGATCAACTTCTCGCAAACGCCGATGATTGCTCTGCTCACCAGCCATTTTGCCGAGCTGTGCCGCCAAGGCCAAAAAGGACTCCCACAAGGCTGGCGCTACGCCTGTCACCTTTCCCCTTGGGTGGTGGGCTACGGCAGTTTGGCCGCCCTGGGGCTGGCGCTGGGATCCTACGGGATCCCCTGGGTGCTGGGATCGGCTTACCGGGAAACGGCCCTCATCCTGCGTTGGCTCAGCCCGGTCATTTTGCTAGAGGGGATCCACCTTTTGCTGTCTCACCTGCTCACCGGGGCAGGGTTGCAAAAGCCCCGCAGCCGTCTGCAACTGATGGCTCTGGGGCTGAATGGGCTTTTGAATGCGGTTTGGATCCCAAGGTGGGGTTGGCAGGGGGCGGCCCTAGCGACCTTGCTGTCGGAGATGGCCTTGGTGCTGGCTTTGCTGCTGTTGATTGGGGGGCGATTGCACGCTCTGCAGAGATCTGGGCCTAGGGAGCCTTAACAATTTTGTAGGTGGCTTTGGCATCGGGGCCAAAGGTGATCACATCCCCCGACTTGAGCTGGTGGGTGGTCAATTTCTGGCCGTTGATCAACAAGCCATTGGTGCTGGGCCGACCCTCCAAATCCCCATCCAAAATGCGGTAGCAATATTCTCCCTCTCGCTCGGCGGGAATCCGCAGCAGCATGGCGTGGTAGCGGGAGGCATACTGAGAGTTGAGACAGATGTCGTTCGCCAAGTCCCGACCGATGAAGTATTTGGCGGATCCCAGCACCTGGGTACGGCGGCCATCTCGGTCTTCCACGATCAAGATGTGCTGGTGGGTACCGGAAGGAGAAGGCACAGATTCAACCATACTTCCGCTGCCAATACCAGTGTTTAACGGTACCTCAAACTATACCCAAGTTTAGCCCTCTTCCTGCTGTTGCTGGGTCTGCAAAACCGCTTATTATCCAGCACCCAAGAACCTGACCTAGCGAGGAACATTCTGGAGCAGTGAGCCGACCCATCCGGGGAAGAGGGTGTAAGCTCCTACCGCCCATTGGGCCATGCCCACCACCACCTCTGACTTGGACTGGCGAGCGGCGTCCCAAATGGCTTCGGCAACTTCTTCCGGCTGGCTGGCCCAGAAACTCTCCAGCGCCTGTTGCATTTGCTCGCGGGCTTTGCCACCTGAGGTTTGGGAGTGGCCATCGGGAGAGGACTCTGGCCCCACCTCATCCAGAAAAATGGCTCGCTTGAGGAAATTGCTGCTGACGATGCCCGGATGGACGCCAATTACCTGGATCCCTTGGGGTTGCAGTTCCAGACGCAGCGCTTCTGTCAGCCCACTGACCGCGTACTTGCTGGCACAATAGGCGCTCATCTGGGGCAGGGGCATTTTGCCGCCAATGGATCCCACGTTGATGATCTGGCCTTTTTTGCGCTTCAACATGTCGGGGAGCACGGCTCGGATGGTGTGGAGGTAGCCCCAAAAGTTGACCGCCATCAAAGCCTGCCAGTGTTCCAGGGTAGTTTGCAAAAAAGGGCCACTCATGCAGATGCCGGCGTTGTTGATCAGGCAATCGATGCGGCCATAGCGTTCCAGAGTTCTCTCCACCAGGTTTTGCACCTGTTCTGGCTGCGTGACATCGGTGGGAACGGCCAAGACCTCGGCGTTGAGGCTTTGCTCTAGGTCGATGGCCGTTTGCTTCAGGGTTTCGGCAGTGCGGGCAGCCAGCGCCAATCGGTAACCCCCACGGGCAAAGGTAAAGGCAGTAGCTCTGCCGATGCCTTCAGAGGCGCCTGTAATTAAAACAACATCGGCCATCCTGCTTCTCCGCAAATCTGGACTGGGATCCTTCTACCTGTTGTAGCTTCTCCGAGAGTTAGGGATCCCTGCTTGGCTGAGGGCTTAAGATACTGAACGATAGCGAAGATAAGGTTTATGGCCTCTACCTACTCATTTGATATCGTCAGTGATTTCGATCGGCAGGAACTGGTGAACGCTGTGGATCAAGCCCGACGGGAGATCAAACAGCGCTACGACCTCAAGGATACTCAGACGGAAATTGAGCTGGAGGAGGGATCCCTGACCATCACCACCGCCAACGACATGGCCCTCAACTCCATTCGGGATCTGCTTCTTACCAAAGCAGCCAAGCGGGGTCTATCCCTGAAGATCTTCGACTTCCAACCCCCAGAGAGCGCCGGCGGCAACCGAGTGCGCCAGGTGGTTCACCTGAAAAAGGGCATTGATGCCACACTGGCCAAACAGATCGCCAAGCAAATCCGCGACAACTTTAAGAAAGTGCAGCCTGCCATTCAAGGGGATCTGGTGCGCGTTTCCGGCAAGGATAAAGACGAGCTACAGGCGGTCATTCAAATGCTTAGGCAGCAGGACTACCCGGTGGCGCTGCAATTTGTCAACTATCGATAGGGATCCTCTGGGCTTCCGTATCTTTCCCCTCAACCCCTCTTGCAAGATTAGAGATCTCAGGATCTGTGAAATGTTGGGTTTAATGGCTGCTGGAAATGGTGATGGCCTACGCTCCTCAAAGCTTGAGTTTTCGGCCAATTGGGACAGGGGGCTCTGGTGAGAAATCTTGTGAAAGTAACCGTCGGAATCAAGCCAGCAAGTCTCTGAGAATCTCATTGGAAAATAGCCAGCCATCGGGCGGAATCAGCCGTAGCCGGCCTGCCTCACAACTGGCCCATCCCTTCTCAAAATAGGGATCCAGCCTCTCCAAAGCTTGCTCGACCTTTGCCCGGCCAAAACGCTCCTGTAAATGGCACAAATCCAGACCTTCCTTTAGACGCAACCCCAACATCAAAGTATCCATCCAAACTTCCTCTGGGGATGCTTCAGGAGGGAGAGGGTGGACTCCGACTTTCACCTGCTCGAAGTAGTGGTAAAGGGTTTTGGGCTGCTGAATGCGCCGTCCCCCCTCGTAGCCGACGGATCCCATGCCAAAGCCAAAGTAAGGGCGATTTTTCCAGTACACTCGGTTGTGGCGACAGGCGTAGCCGGGGCGGGCAAAATTGGAGATTTCGTAGTGGATGTAGCCCGCTTCGGTGAGCAGCTCCCGCGCCATTAGGTACATGGCAACTGTGGTTTCCTCGCTGGGCAAAGGTGCTGCTCCCGGTCGGTACATCCGACCAAAGCGGGTTCCCGGTTCAATCGTCAGATCATAGACGGAGACATGGGTGGGGTTAATCTCAAGAACAGCTCGTAGAGACTGCTGCCAGTGTTCCAAAGTCTGGTAGGGCAGCCCAAAGATCAAATCCAGGTTGAAATTCTCAAAGCCCGCCGCCTGCAAGTCGGCCACGGCTTCGTAAACTTCCTCCACTCCATGCAGGCGACCACAAGCGGCCAGCAGCTCTGGCTGAAATGCCTGTACCCCTAGGCTGATGCGGTTGACCCCCAGCTCCCGGTAGCCCGCCAACTGCTCCCGCGTCAGGGTGCCGGGGTTGGCCTCCAGAGAAATCTCGCAGTCGGGATGAAACGGGATCCTCTCCCTCAATTGAGTCAAGATCCGCCCCAGTTGCTCCACCGTCAGCAGAGAAGGGGTGCCACCCCCGAAAAAAATGCTGGTCAACGGTCTGGGATCCCCGGCCAGATGGCGGTAGCGGTAGGCGCCGCCGATCTCTCGGCAGAGCATTTGCACGTAGGTTTCCATCAACTTGCGGGTGCCCAGGCCGGTGGCAAAATCACAGTAGTGGCAGCGTTGCCGACAAAAAGGGATGTGCAGGTAAGCCGCCTCAGGCCAATCAACCTGGTCGCGACAGGGTTGCGGAGCAGTACCGGTCGGAGTGGGATCGTGCGAAGCAATTGCCACAGCCATGAGTCAGCTCAAACGGGTTAGAACCACTATACTGATAGACTCCGAAACTCCTCACGAGAAGGGATCCCATGGGGACTGTACGCCTGGCGGTGATCGACTATGAGGCGGGAAATCTGCATTCGGCTTGCAAAGGGCTGGAGCGGGCCGGAGCTGAGGTGCAGCTAGTAACAGAGCCAACTGGACTAGCGGCTTTTGACGGCATTGTCCTGCCCGGCGATGGGGCCTTTGACCCAGCCATGCAGCAGCTGCGGGCGCGGGGCTTTGGGAAAGCGATCCGGGAAGCTGTGGAGCGGCAACAGCCTTTTTTAGGCATTTGCCTTGGGCTGCAAGTTTTGTTCGAAAGCAGCGAAGAGGGAACAGAGCCAGGGCTGAGCATTGTGCCTGGACGGGTGCAGCGCTTTCGACCGGAGCCGGGCTTGCGTATCCCCCACATGGGCTGGAACCAGTTGCACCTTACCCAACCCCAATCGCCTCTTTGGGCAGGGATCCCGAATCAAAGCTGGGTTTACTTTGTCCACTCCTACCACGCAGTGCCCAATGACCCAAGCTGGGTGGCTGCTACCACCCAACACGGCAGCCAAACCTGTGTAGCCGCTATTGCCCGCGGCACCTTGTTTGCTACCCAATTTCACCCCGAAAAGTCGGGCCCTGTTGGCTTGCAGATGTTGCAAAACTTTGTCGAGTTTGCTGCCCGTTGCTCCCTTTTATCTGCTCCCAGAGCTTAGTGCCCCATGAACTACTGGCTGATGAAATCTGAGCCCAGCGTTTACAGCATCTGGGATCTGCAGCGGGAAGGCCAAACCCTCTGGGATGGCGTGCGCAACTACCAAGCCCGCAACTATCTGAAGGCAATGCAGCCTGGGGATCGCGCCTTTTTCTACCATTCCAATGCCGAGCCACCCGGAATTGCCGGTTTGATGGAGATCCTGGAAACCCACGTGGTGGATCCCAGCCAGTTTGATCCGACCAGCCCCTACTACGATCCCAAGTCCACTCCAGCAGATCCCCGGTGGTACACGGTGCGGGTGCAATTTTTGGCTGCTTTTGAAAGAGTGATCCCTTTGGCCAAATTGCGGGCCACCTTCACCCCGGAGGAGCTGGAGGTGGTGCGGCGGGGCACACGCCTGTCGGTGATACCTGTGGCTGCAGAGGTTGCGGAGCGCTTGCTCTCACTGGCAAACCTCTCCTCTTGATCTGGGGTAAGCTTCCCGACGGTCTCGCCCGACCATTTCCTCTCCGAGGCAGCTAGCCTCTACAGCGCCGACTCTGTTTTGCTGCCAATTTGACCTAAAACAAACATAAAGGGATTCAAAAAATAGGAAACTGGGCATTCAACGCCTGCCTAGGCTTGAGGAAGGAACCCAGGGCGAGGTTACTGTGGCGCTGCACAACAACTATGCCCGCTGGAACCAAGCAATTGTTCAATGGGCAACGCTGGGAGTTCCTCACGGTACGCCAGTTTACCTCAGCGTAGATGAAGAAGTTTTAGCAAGTCTAGGCTTAGGCCCAGTTGAGGACTTTTGCCAAGCCGTGCGCGCCCAGGTGGTAGATGGCCAGCGAGTCCAGCTATCAACTCTGCAAAACCAAAGCTTGCCCGAACCAGCAGGAGTTGCCTTCTTGGCGCTGATGGTGCTCGCCGCCAACGACATGGTGAGGGATGAGGAGCTGGATGAGAGGGACTTCTTTACCCATTTTTGTCAACGATTGGGGGTAGGCGGCGACACTCGTCCCACTGGGATGAAAGCTGGAGATGAAGAAGGCCTATGGCAGGAGTGGAACCAATGGCTAGAGGTAAAGGGATGGATTGCCACCGCCGAGCCAGGGGAAGGCCCGCGCCGGTATTTGAATTACCCCATTTCCCAAACCCTGCTGCGGAAAGCGGACATCCAAAAGCTCTGTTGCCTGTTTTACGAGAAAAACTGGACTACCGCCCGCAGCGAAACTAAGTTACTGGTGGACTTGGCGAGCGAAAAAAACCTGAACCGCCATCTGGAAGAGCTGCTGGACGATCGCCAGCGACACGAGGTACTGGGCGCCGAAATCCTAGCCGTCCATCAGGAGTGGTTAGACGCACAATGCCCGAAACCTGAACAATTTAGCCGACGTCCCCCCACGTGCCTGATTGCAGGGCTGTATCGCACCGAAGATCGGTGGGGGAATCCAGAGTACTACCCTTACCCCAAAGTTCCGCGTCGTTGGCCAGTTGCCGAGGTGACCGTAGAAAACCTAGGTAGCTTGCGTTGTGAGCGCTCTGGTTGGTTTTTCCCTGTTGGCGCACCGCTTTCTGCTGCCGATCTAACAACGGGGAAGTCATGGCCGATTCGAGATCATGCCCACTTGCGGGAACTCCAGCTGCCAGCTCGAGACTTTTGGGTCTTGGTGCCCGATCCTGAGAACCCCGAGTCTAGTGCGCTGGCTAGTTGGGGAGCACCTAAATTGGGCAGTCATTTCACAGTGCTGTTTCGGGAAGCACTCTGGTTGGACTTGCAGCAGCTACGAGAAGAAAAGCTGCTGCAGTGGGAGGGCGATCGCCAGCTTGCCTTTGAAGTAACCTCTGGCTGGTGGGAAATCCAAGAATGTCAGGTGCTGGCGCCGGTATGGGACGGTTTGTTTTTACAACATCCTGAGCTGAAAGAGGCCTTACAACCACGCGATCGTCTGCACATTGCCTTGGGTGGAGGGCTACGGGTACCGCAAGGACAAGGTTGGCTCGAGGGTCACTTGCCAAAGGTGACTGTGTACGGGTTTCAGCCTACGGTAGCCGTGACTCTAACTGAAGTGCGTACCGGGAGCATATATCTTCCAGAAGACCATCGCTCTACCAACCAGCCTTGGGATTTGCCCGCAGACTTACCTCCCGGTACTTACCAAATCCAAGTACGGGGCGGAACTGCCCACCAGGAACGCTTTTTGAAGATCCTGAGTTGGGGTGATTTGTCATTAGCTTCCCTAGAGTAGAGGCATAACTCTATGTCGAAAAAATCTTCTCGGTCAGAGCAAACTTACTGGGGCTTTCGCACCCATACCTCCAGATACAAACCCCAAAAGTTGCTGAATTACTTACAAAAGCGGGTTACTCAAGAAAACTTGGCCGATGTTGTGTCTCATGTTCGTATTGAGAAGGGCATTAAGGAAAGAAGTAGGGGAGAGTATTACTTCTACTTGGGTATTAAGACAAATGCGCGCTCTGATTGGTCATCCACACAAAACACCCTTGAGCAACTGATTAAAACAGTGAGAGGTATCAGTATAGTTAGGATTCGAAGAGAAGGATTTTGCTGGGAAGATATTCGACACATGGTGGGTATCGCCTATGAGTTGGAACGGGATACCCAACCCATTGAGTATTTCCAAGTCAAGCGGCCACCTAAAGTCAACCCACTTGGTTTGGAAACACCTATAGCAGAGGCGGCAGGAAGCGATCGCTCCCAGCCGTGCGAACAGCTGCTTTGGTGGTTATCGGCAGCCGGTTCTGGTTCTTGGGAAACCTTTCAAGCCGTATGCAGTCACCTAGATCTAGTCCAACCGCGTCGGTTGTGGCGTCGGCTGCAGTTGTTAGGGCATCTTCTGGCAGCTCAGGATGGTCAACACTGGCAAATGCAGCCACCTTCCCTGCAGCCAGTGAGCAAAAATTGCTACGTGCTGTACGGTCAGCGAAACGCCAGCCTGCAAGAGTCTTTGCAGCAGTTTGGTCGCCTTGTGAAGATCCCTCAACCTCGAAGGGATGCTCCACCCTGTTGGCAGCTTGAGCTGCAAGCTGATGCTGCCAATGCAATTGCCGAGTTACGGACCAAATACCCTGCCCTAGCCATTCGTCCGGTCGAGGCCCCTCCTCCTTGGGCTGATTGGGTAGCTACGCTAAAGGTCGTCGATTGGGTGCCACTTCACCGCTATCGACTAAAGCGCTACGATGGGAGCAGCTTCGTAGATGTGCCAGACGCCGAGGAAACGGGTTTCTACGAGCTGTACGAGGAGGGATCCCAACAGCAGCATGCCCTATTCTACGACCGCCAGCACAACGCTTGGTACAGCGCCGAATGGTACAGTTTACGTTTTTTGGCTTTGACTCATCTTGCTCCCAAAAACCTATCAGTTAGTTACGACCCCAATGCCCAAGAACTATCGATCCCTATCAGCCAGCGCTGGCCGCTAGCCTACGAACGCTACTTGGTCATGCAATCGGGTTGTCTGCCTCGCTACAATCGCACAACAGAAGAACTGATTTATCAGAACATTGCACCAACTGTGTGGCAAGTCATTGGTGAACAGCTGCCGTTTTTTGATCTGGAGAAATAGTTACAGTTTTTGCCAAAGGCAAAGGAAAAACCATGTACGACCTCGTCGGTATCTATCAGCGGTTAGATCGAATCTACCAGCTTTACATTAGAAGTGCTTTTCCCTTACGTTACCCTGCTCTTAGCGCCGAGCGGGATCGCCACTTGCAGTACAGACCTGAGAATGCTCTGCTTAGTACTCCTCCCCTATTGGAGCCTACACCACTCTACCCTTCTTCTGGCAAAACCCTTGAGGAAGCAGCGAAAGCTTTACCCGCTGGTTATGAAGATTTGGTACATCTAGGCCAGTCTTTATTTCCAAACTTTCCGCTGTATGAGCACCAATGGCAAAGTTTGAAGGCAGCCATCGTTAACCAGAAGGATATTGTAGTAACAACGGGAACTGGTTCTGGCAAAACCGAGTGTTTCTTGTTGCCAATCCTAGCCCACCTTGCCCGGGAATCCCGTACCTGGGATCCCATGTCCCCTCAGAGTGGCGATACGTTCTGGTGGCAGCAGGAAGACAATCCAAAGTGGGTACCACAGCGCCAAGGGCAACAACGACCGGCGGCGATACGGGCCTTGATTCTCTATCCTTTGAATGCTCTGGTGGAGGATCAATTGCGACGGTTGCGCAAGGTGTTGGACAGTCCGGAAACCCATGCCTGGCTCGATCGCGAGCGCGGCGGCAATCGCATCACCTTCGGTCGCTATACGGGACAGACACCCCTCCCCGGTCGTCAGACCCCTGAAAAGGTCAAAGAATTGGCCAAGCTATTGAGAGATCTTCAGGAGCAGCAGGGAAGAGTTGCTGTTCGGAACAAGAATTCGGATAAAGATTCGGATTTAGTATTTTATTTCCCTCGCTTAGATGGGGGAGAAATGCGCTCACGCTGGGACATGCAAGAACATCCCCCAGATATCCTGATTACCAACTATTCCATGCTCAACATTATGCTGATGCGGCAAATTGAGGCTGGGATGTTCGAGCAAACGAAAGCGTGGTTGCAAGCGGATCGAGGTAATAAATTCTTGCTGATTGTGGATGAGTTGCACACCTATCGCGGGACACCAGGGTCAGAAGTAGCTTATTTGCTGCGCTTGCTGCTGTACCGCTTGGGGCTAACAGTCAACTCAGAACAGCTACAAATTTTGGCGACCAGCGCCAGCTTGGAAGAGGGCGAGGCGGGCCGCCGGTTTCTCCGGGAGTTTTTTGGGCGCGATAACTTTGCGGTGATCGCTGGAGAACAAGTTGCTCCGGATCCCGAAGCCCCAGCGCGAGTGCGTCAGTATCAAGTTGCTTTTGCTCAATTTGCCAGAGATGTGCAGGCGGATCCCCTCCAGCCCCTGCGACCTCTCCCTATCCCCGAAGAAGCTCTGACCAAGCTGGTGCAAGAGCTGGGGGGCGATCCCAGCTCAAAACCACTGGAGCAGGCTTTGGGGGAGTGCCTCGAAGAACTCAAGGTTGGCGATGCCTTGCGGGAGGCCTGTCGGCAAGCTAGTGGCAGCGTGCGCGCCACCCCCATCCAAAAAGTTGACCAGCAACTGTTCCCGGGGGCGGCCGTGCCCCAAGGCGGTCTGGTCTCCGAGGCCTTGCGAGGATTGTTGATGGCGACGGCGGTAGCTCAGCGAGAAGACGGGCGATCGCCCCAGCCCGTGCGCGGTCACCTTTTCTTTCACAACCTGCAAGGTCTCTGGGCGTGCAGCAACCCTCACTGCAGCGTTGCGCAACGCTCTCCGGAGAACAACCAGCCGCCTTCACCCATTGGCGCTTTGCACAGCCAACACCGTCTCAGTTGCGACTGCGGGGCGCGTGTCCTGGACTTGATCGTCTGCGAAGTTTGCGGGGAGGTATTCCTGGGGGGCTATGCATACCAATCCGGCGAGTCCCTTATCCTCACTCCCGATCAACCTGACTTGGAAGGCATTCCTGATTTGGTGAACCTTACGCAGAGGTCTGGGAATTATCGCGTTTTTTGGCCCCTGCCCCACGACCCGGAACCTTGGGCGACCCAGCCGCAATATTTGGAGTGGACTGCTGGCAAGGCGAAGCGGGGGTGGGTTGAAGCCAAGCTCAACCCCGCTACTGGTGAACTCCGACAAGATAAAAGCCCCCCTAGAGAAGGCGAGGTTCCCGGCTGGGTGTACCAAGTGAAAGAGGGGGATGGGAATCAGCCCGCCTTGCCGAGCCGCTGCCCTCGCTGCGATACCGATCGCGCTCTCCGTGAGGCCTATCCCACTCCTTTGCGCGTGCACCGCACTGGATTCCAAAAAGCCTGTCAGGTGATTGCCGGAGCTTTGTTGCGGGAAATGCCAACACCGCAATCCCGCAAGCTGGTGGTTTTTTCCGATAGCCGCCAGGACGCAGCCAAGTTAGCCGCCGGTATGGAAATGGATCACTATCGCGATATGGTGCGCTTGCTGCTAGTGCGATCAGCAGAGGAGTATAGGCAAGACCTGCGGGCCTTTCTGCGCTGTGAGTTGCCCAGTCCAGAGGAACGACAGCAACGGTTGCGAGAATATCCCCGGTTGCTACAAGACGTTGAGGGGATGGCGGAGGATTGGGCAGCACGGGATCGCTTTCTTAATCGGCAAGGTGACATTGCTACAGAAGCTCTGCTTTGGACTCAAAACCGGCGACCTGCCAACGAGCAAGTTCGTGAACTGTGGCTCGAGATGCTCAAGTCTTACGGCGAGAAAGTTCCTCTCCTTGCCTTGCGGCGCACCCTGGCAGACCTGCTCTTACATTTGGGACTGTGCCCTGGCGGGATGTCCTTTAGCGCCCTTTACTATTCCGTCAATAAGGATCGGCATCCCTGGACTGAGCTCTACAACTGGCAAAGTCAACCAGTAACACGAATTGCTGCCCGAACACCAGAGCAAAACAGACACCTCGATGAACTCGATGCCTATTTAGCTGATGAAATGATGTTTACGCTGTTTGCCCATGCGGTCAGAAACATCGAGTCTTTTGGACAGGGCTATGTTACAGCTCAAGTTCCTCCGGAACTGCAAGACGTTGCCAGCGCGGTTATCCGCCAATTGGGAATTCGCAAGCGGCATCGATACTCCAAATTCTGCAGACCGGGTACTAGGCGGGAATTACCCCAGTACGTGGAGCGATACTTGAGAAAATTAGAGGAACAGGGCAAGCCAGACTTAAAATCCCAGATCGAGCGGGAGTTGAACAAAATCGGTACCCGTAGCGAGAACGGATTGGTTTTGGATCCAGATCGCCTCTACCTTGTGCCCGTCTCTCGCGAAGGTCTTCAAGGCTACCGCTGTCCTCAATGCGGGGCCTTTTACTTGCACACTGCGGGGGGATGGTGCCCAGAGTGCAGTGGCGGTCGCAACACCAGCAAACGCTCTGACCCGCAGGCCATCCGACTGCAGCCGAGCAGCTTGCCGCGCGATTTGGATTACTACGCCTACCTCTCCGACCCTGAAAACGAACCGTTTCGGATGAATGCTGCCGAATTGACAGGGCAAACCGACAAGGAGGATCGCCTCAAACGGCAGCGCTGGTTCCAGGAAGTGTTCCTAGAGGGAGAAATACCGCTGGCTCAGGGCATTGATTTGTTAAGCGTGACTACCACTATGGAGGCTGGCGTAGACATCGGCGGCCTGCTGGCAGTGATGATGGCAAACATGCCGCCCCGACGGTTCAACTACCAGCAGCGGGTGGGACGGGCTGGTCGGCGCGGTGCCGGGGTCTCCTTGGCAGTTACGTTTTGCCGGGGTCGCAGCCATGACGATTTTTACTTTCAGCGCCCTGAGGCCATTACCGGCGATCCGCCACCCCCGCCCTACATTGACCTGCGCAGCCTCACCATTGCTCGGCGCGTCGTCGCCAAAGAAGTCTTGCGGCAGGCTTTTCAAGATCTATCGGTTGCAGCGGATCTCGAAGATGCAACCAGTGTCCACGGCGAATTTGGCTTGGCCAAAAACTGGCGGCAAGTGGAACCGTCGGTTCGGGATTGGATTGACAACCATCCCCAAGACATTCGAGCTGTGATTGCCCAACTTTGCCAGCAGACTTACATTTCAGCCGAACAGCAGGAAGAGCTGTATCGCTACATCCGCGAGGAGTTGGTCAATAAAATTCGCGAGATTGCTGAGTCTGAAGCCTACAGCCAAGATCAACTTAGCGAACGTCTGGCCAATGCCGGCATTTTGCCCATGTTTGGCTTTCCCACACGGGTGAGGTTACTTTACACTCGCTGGTCTGCCAGCGAAGGCACCATTGATCGCGACTTGGATACGGCGATTGCACAGTTTGCCCCTGGCTTGGAAATCGTCAAAGATCGGGCAGTACACACCGCCTGCGGATTGGTGGAGTTGGTGCCTCACCCAAGAGGCGTACAATCGCGTCCCGGCTTGGTGCCGCCCCTCGACAAACCCAATCGCTGGCTAGGTCTGTGCTGCAACTGTCAAGCCATGATAGAGGACTACCAGCCACAGCAGCCGCTTTGCTCTCCTCCCCCAGCTACCCACAAGCCGGCAAAGCAAGCCTGTCCGGTATGCCAGCAAACCACCCTCCGCTGCATTGATGCGCGGGAACCCAGGGGCTTTTTCACCAACTTGCAGCCGCGGGATTTTGATGGTCAATTTGAGTGGCAACCCCGCGTCAGTCGGCCAACCTTGGGCGCGGACGGACTTAAGGCGGAAGCGACGACCGCAACGACCGGCAACGCTCACCTGCGGGGAGGCAGCGATGACGTTTTAATCGTCAATGATCGCGGCGGCGAGGGGGGGTTCCTGTTACAAGCGGATAAGAAGTGGCCAGGAGCTTATGTTTGTCCTGAAGTTCAGGGGAAACGTTTCGAAGGAATAGGCCCTACCTATCGGATTGCCCTACTGTCTAAGCGACGCACTGACGTGCTGCTGGTCAGCCTTCAAACTTGGCCGCCTGGCGTGTTTGCTGACTCAACAACTGTGGAAGGGCGAGCAGCTTTGTATTCCTTCGCCTTCTGGTTGCGAGCGGCTGCCTGCACCTTTTTGGATGTCGATCCTGACGAGTTGCAAGCCAGCTTTCAGACAAAGGAAGAGGCTGGCCGAGTGGTGGGTCAGGCTTTTCTGTTCGACAAGCTGGAGAATGGCGCGGGGTATTGCCTCTACCTCGCTCAGCCGGAGGTCTTCTCGAAGCTGCTGGAACAAGAGGACTTGTCTCAACCCAACAGTTTGGCCTTCCGTTGGCTGCAGCACCAGCAGACCTGCGACACGTCCTGCAACAACTGCTTGCGCGATTACTCCAACCTAGCCTACCACGGGCTCTTGGATTGGCGACTAGCCTTGGATATGGCGCGCCTTCTGCGAGATGCTAGGGCACCGGTCGATTTGCAGAGCCCTTGGGGGGAAGAGCAGGAAAATCCCTGGCGGCGCTTGGTGGAGCAGGTACTGCCGCCACTGCTGGAAAACCTAGGCTTCCAGCAAGTGTCTCAGGATTTTCTCCTGCCGGTGTGGACGGGAAACCGGGGGCGGGAAGTGCGGATTGTGCGCCATCCTATTTGGACTGATGAGCATCCCATCTGGCAACAAACTGTTGAGCAAGTCCGTCAGGCCTATCCCCAGGCCCACATTCAGGCAATCAATCCTTTTTTGACGTTGCGACGACCAGGGGATGTCTTGGCAAAGTCAACAAAAACTACCCGCTCTAAGCGTCCTGGTGCTGCCTGACTTTATTTCGCTCAGTTTCTTTAGCCTGCGGTGGAAGAGGGCAGCGCGACTCAGTAGTCCAACACTGCCGACGCTCTCTCTACGGGCTAAACACGTTGGCAGAGGCGATTTCTTTCTATTCCAGGGCCTAATAGCCTTTCTATTCTCTGACTCTGAACTGCGCCAATCCCTACAGAGCTCCCTCCAATCCAGAGCCAAAAGCCGAGAGCCCCCACTGCTGCAAGCTATCGAAGGCAGCATAAGCCGTTAGATCTGGCTGCAGGGGCGTAATCGACACATAGCCCTCAGCAACCGCCCGCACGTCCGAACAGGGATCCACCTCCTCTTCCACCACCTCTCCAGCTAGCCAGTAGTAGGCCTTGCCGCGCGGATCCACCCGTTTCTCGTAGAGATCTGTGTACTTGCGCCAGGCCAGGCGGGCCAAGACCATGCCGCGTATTTCAGCCAGCGCTAGGGGGGGCACGTTGATGTTCAACAGCATCGGCTCCCCCAGGGGTTTCAGGCTCAGTTTCTCCAGTAGCTTCAGCACCACCTGGGCCGCTGGTTGAAAATCCTGATGGGTAAAACTGGCCAAGCTTACTGCCAGGCTAGGGATCCCTTCCAATAGCCCTTCCATTGCCGCCGAGACGGTGCCGGAGTAGAGCACATCCGTGCCCAGATTGGCTCCCTGATTGATGCCGGAAATCACCCAATCGGGAGGACGATCCAATAGCCCGTCCAGACCTAACTTGACACAGTCGGAAGGGGTGCCCGAACAGGCCCAGGCCTGCACTTCTGGAGGAAATCCCTCCCGCACCGGATCCACCCGCAGCGGCTTGTGCAACGTCAGGGCGTGGCCGGTGGCCGAGCGCTCCCGATCCGGACAGACCACCGTTACCTGGTGCCCCCCCAGCTGGGCCAGCGCTGCCGCCAAACACCGCACCCCTGCCGCCTGGATGCCATCGTCGTTGCTGATAAGAATGTTCATCCCAGCCACCCCACACCCGCCCTTAGACATACACCAGTCTGACCCAATGATCTGCGCTGATCCCCCAGGTAGCCGAGTTCAGCGGCAGAATCTGAAAATTTACGGCTTCTTGGGGTTATTATTGGACGTAGCCTTTTGAACAATATCAGTAGGAACACAATGTCACCCCATGAGGTCAAGTGCCATTATGAAGCTAAGGTAAAGTAAACCCTGCGGTTTCCTTCCTCTTTGTATTTGCCTTCTTGTGTGTATCTTGCTGTTTCTCCATCCCCATCTTCCTAAGACTCCGTCCCGTTGACGTGTAGGTGCTCGGCACCGCCGGCGCGAACGCGGAAGCGTTGCATAGCCTACAGCCGGGTAAAGCTGGAAAGTCTGTAAAACCCATCAGGTCGCTCGAGCGACAGGAAGTTGATCTCATGTCACTTGTTTCCATCACATCGGCAACAGAGGCTCAGGAATGGCGTGAGCTTTGCCAGTGGGCCGAGGAGCACTACCGCTGTCGCACCTTTCCCAAAGACGTGCGCATTCCCACTCGTCCGGGATTGGTGTACATCACCCAAGAGGGAGTGGTGCGCCTGGTCAGCCAAACTCCAGAGCGGCGGGAGGTCTTTGTTGGGTTCATCACGGCTGGATTTCCTTTTGAGCTGAGCAACCCAGAGCGCTTTGAGTTGAAAGCCTGCACCCACGCCGATCGCACCACGGTGATGTGGTTTTACTGGCAGGATCTGGAGCAGTGGCCCTATCTGCACCAGAAGATTCAGGAAAACTTCCGCCAGCAACTGCAACGGAAGCTGCTGTGGTTGGGAAATCTGGGCCAACGGCGCGCCATCGATCGCCTCAAGGGCTTCTTGAGCCTGTTGATCGAAGAGTATGGACAGCCCTGTGAACAAGGGATGTATCTCCCCTGGCCCCTTACCCATGCGCAGATTGGGGATGCCATTGGGGCCACTCGTGTGACGGTGACTCGTCTTCTGGGATCCCTGCGTTCGAAAGGGTTTGTGCAGGTGCTGGATCAAAACTTAATTTGCATTCCCAACGGGGTAAAGCTCCAGCCCACTCCGAAGAAGGCGGCCAGCGCCTAACCCTGCTGTCTAGATGCTATCCAGAGTGTTATGCCTACAGCAGTCGGGAACTGCACTGCTG
This sequence comes from Thermostichus sp. MS-CIW-30, assembly GCF_054058015.1. Taxonomy (NCBI): domain Bacteria; kingdom Bacillati; phylum Cyanobacteriota; class Cyanophyceae; order Thermostichales; family Thermostichaceae; genus Thermostichus; species Thermostichus sp. MS-CIW-30. The sequence continues at coordinate 31,683 of NZ_JBSRZW010000001.1, read as the reverse complement.
ACGCGATGGGCCTGCAGCTCCACTATCGTACTTGGGGAGAAGGGATCCCCTCCCTCCCAATCTTGATGCTCCACGGCCATCCGGGCAATGCCGACTGCATGGCGGTATTTGCAGAGGCAGTGGCGGGGATCCACCCCTGTGTGGCGCCAGATCTGCGTGGCTATGGACGTTCGCAGGTGGTGGATCCCTTCGAGATGGAGGAGCACCTGGAGGATTTGGAATTACTGCTCAATCGCCTGGGCTGGCAGGCGTGTCTGGTTCTGGGCTGGTCTTTGGGCGGGATCCTGGCCCTGGAGTTGGCTTTGCGGCTGCCGGAGCGGGTAAAAGGCTTGGTTTTGGTGGCCAGTGCCGCCTGCCCCCGCAGCAACCATCCCCCCACCGATTTTTGGGATCAGGTCAACACCGGCGTTGCCTCGCTGCTCAACTGGCTTTGGCCCGGCTGGGAATGGAACATCGAGACCTTTGGCCGTCGCTCCCTTTACCGCTACCTGATGCAGCAACAGACCCCAACGGCCTATCGGTATTTGGCGCACATGGCCTTGCCCGCCTATCTGCACACCTCCCCCCAGGCTCGCCAAGCTCTGCGCGCCGCTTTGCAACGGGGCTACAACCGCGAGGGAGATCTGCACCGAATTCGCATCCCGGTACTGCTTATGGCCGGCGAGCGGGATCGCCACATCACCGCCAACAGCAGCCTGGCCACAGCCCGCGCCCTGCCCCACTGCACCTGCATTGTCTATCCCAACGTGGCTCATCTCTTTCCCTGGGAGATCCCCGACCGGGTGGGACAGGATCTGCGCCGCTGGCTCAGCGCTCAAGACTGGGCAAGTGGGATCCCGGTGGTTGGCTCTTCCGCTCCCTCTGCAGACAAGGCGGCAGAAGCCTGACCCTGGGCCAACTTCCGCAGCCGGGCAAAGGCCTCTTCCTCTAGATGGATCTGCTGCTGCTGTTGTTCTTCTGGGGTGCGCAGGCGCTTTCCCAACGGCTGTTGCAGCGTGCCCAAGAGCAACGGCTCGGAAACTCCCGGCTCGGGATGGATGACGGTGCGGGCCCGCAAGGTGAACACCGGCGAACCGGTGGAGAAGCGGCCCGGGGATCCCAAATCGCTGGCCGCCTGCTTCAGGGTGAGGATCAGTTGCTCTGGGGTGATATCCGGGCTGACAGCAATAACCGCTCGATCCGCCCCTTGGTCATAGACGGTGGTGTAGGGGGCAGCACCGGGAATGCGGGAGCGAAAGATCGGCCCCAAGCTGAGGGCAAAACATCCCGCTGTTAAAACCAGCGCAAACGCCGTGTAGCCCACCAGCGCAAACTTCAAGGGCCAATTGCGGATCCAGGCCAGCAGGGTGAGCACAGCCAGCAAGCCTGCTAGACCTAGCCCAATTTGGGTGGCAGAGGCAAAGAAAGATTCCAAAGTTGCATCCATGATTCCCCAGTTTAGCGGCTAGAGCTTCATCTCTAGGATGCAGGATGAGCCCGATTCTGGCTGCCCTATCTAAGGACTCCGTCCCGCTGGCACCCTGCTCCAGAAGGGCTTGGCTGGTTCTATCACCAAACCCCTGTGAGAAGAGGCAAGACGGATCAACCTACCAAACACAGAAAGCGGCGAGCCCTACAGATTTGAGGAGCATGGGCAAGGTCGGATTCGAACCGACACGGTTTCCCGCCGCATTTTGAGTGCGGTGCGTCTACCAGTTTCGCCACTCGCCCGACTTGGAACCATTATCCTACTGAACTGGCGAAACCTCGTCAACCAATCCCCCGAACTCTATCGGCGGCGGTCTTTCTCCAGTTGCTGGGCCTTTTGCCGAAGCTGGCGGGTTTGCTCCATCACCTCCTCCAGATCCTCGTGGGATAGCCGCTCGACGTAGTTAATTTTGATCTCTTCCAGCAAGTCTTGCAGGAGAGAGCGAATTTCTTCCGAAGCATGCTCCTGGCTGAGTTCCCGTGCCAAGACCTCACCAAACCGCTGCATCAGTTGCGCTGCCAGCTTGGAGCCGACGGGATCCTCGAAACTGCCCGTCAGGGTTTTGTAGGTGGTGGTGGTCAGCTCGTTGGCCAGGCGCTCCGTCAGTTGGCCAGGCAGGGATCCCAGGCCGGGAAGCTGTTCTAGAGTTTGCATGGCAGGCAACTGCTTGAGCAGGCCATCCAGGTTGTAGCGGAGCAGTTGTTGCAATTCCGGTTGCACCTGGGGCAAAACGCGGTAGAGAACAATGCGAAAAACCAGGTTGGCAATCGCCTCCAGCTCGTTGGTGTTGTTGATATCAATGTAGTCGCGCTGGGTACGCGCTGCCGGCAGCAGGGGCAGGGATCCCCGCTGAATGGATCCCTGGATTTGGTTGATCACCCGCACAACAATGACTTCCGTCAGGTCTTCGGCGAAGTTGGTGACAAAGCCCTGGCTCACCTGAGCGCGTACCCGCTCCAGATCCAGCAACTGCGCTTGTCCCAGCCGGATGGTGACGGGGATCACCCGCAGCCAGCGCCAAAAGGGCAGCAGCAACAGCACATCGTACCAACGCCAGAGCATGGCATCCAGCCAATTGACGCCGGTGTAGCGGCGGCTGATGGCCACCGTGCGCAGCAAAAATTCCAGCCCAAACAGAAGCACGAAGGGAAAATCCAGCACCGGGAAAAAGTCAACAGGGTTACCGCTCTCACCAATGGGGCGGAAATAGTTGGTCTCAAAGAGGGGGCGCAGCCGGGTCTGGAAAAATTCAATTCCATCTGCGGGATCGGCGCTGGCCAAGTACTCAGCAGTCCAAAAGCGGGCAAAGGCGGCTCTGGCAGAGTCGGCTTCTGGGATGTGCTCCCGCATCAAATTGAGGATACGCACAAACTGGCCAGTTTTGTTGGCGCCCTGAAAGGGATTGGTCTCGATCATCTCGTCGCTGAGCTCCCGCAAGCGGGCCAGGATTGGTGCTGCCGCTTCCGACTCCACGCCAAACCGCAGGGTAACCTGGCGCAGCTCATCCACCAAGGCCAAGTAGCGCTGGGTTTCGGGGTTGGGCTCGATACCTTTGATGGGATCGTATAGGTCGGTCACCGGGGAACGGCTGGTTTCTTCGGAGAGAATCGGCAGCGGAATGGGAGGACCAAAGGCGCCAAAAATTTGCACCCGACCCTGGAGCCAAAAATCTCGCCCAGGCACATAGCTCATGTCGAAGAGCACCAAGCACAGGTTGCTCAGGGCCAGCAGGGCCATCCCCTTCTCGTAGAGGAGCAGCCAGCGACTTCGCCCCCTGAGGACAGAGCGTCTGAGAATCCGTTGAGCAGCGTTCAAAAGACTCCGTCCCGGCCTTGGGTCAGCCAGTTGGTTTGAGTCAGCCTTAGTCTACCACCCCTGGGGTGAGCCACCCTTGGCTTGAGCAAGCTGTAGTGCAACCTGGCCAAAATGCCGCCAAATGGCCTCTGCCTGTGGCCCCACCTGGCGCAGAATCCAACCCTTACAGATGGGATCCGGAGACTTGACCAGCCAGTGTAGGGGCTCTGTCCCGCTGACGCAAACGGTCGGCCAAGGGGGCTCCGGCCAATCCCCCAGCAAATACAAGGATCCCCAACAGAGGTGGAATCCCAGCACCGACGCGGCGGAGACTTGTCGATGGGGAAAGTGCAGATCCATGTGTTCCTGCAGCCAGAGTTTTCTCCCCTCTGGGGAGGATGGGATCCCAGCAGTGACCCAAACTTGCAAGCAGTTGGCAAGATGTTCAAACTGCCAGCGCTCGTCCATGGCCAGTCGTCCGGCAGTCCAGATCTCGGCATAGGCCAGGCGGGCTGTGGGATCCAGCTCAATTTGCACCTGCTGGCGAAAGTCTGCCCCTGCCCCCGGAATGGTCGGGTGAGGGATCCAGATCAACTGGCTGGTGGGGGCCAGCTTGACCTTGACCTGTTGCCGAATCAAGCCGGGATGCAGCCGCGTTGCCCCTTGGGTGCGAATTTCCAGCGCCGAGCCTGGCCCCAGCCCGATCTCGATCCGGTGGCGATCCCCACCCAGCAGGCCGCCGTTGGGGTTGCGCAGGTAGTACACAGGTGGCTCCCCAGGGGATCCCAGCCATTGCAGGGGAGCCTGAGAATACTCCCAAATACGGGTATGTTCGCCTCGGCGGGTTGCCTTCAAGATGGCCTTACCGAAGTTCACAGGCGGCTCACCGAGGGGGGGTCGGCCTTGATGGGCCGAAACAGCACCTCCCGCTCCAGCCAACTGAGAACCTGCTCCAGCCCCTCACCCGTGCGCAGGTTGGTAAAGACAAAGGGCCTATCTCCCCGCATGCGACGGGCATCCCGTTCCATCACCCCCAAGTCTGCTCCCACATAGGGAGCCAGATCGATCTTGTTGATCACCAGCAGGTCGGAGCGGGTGATCCCCGGCCCGCCTTTGCGCGGGATCTTGTCCCCTTCGGCCACGTCGATGACGTAAATGCAGGCGTCCACCAGCTCCGGGCTGAAGGTAGCTGCCAAGTTGTCCCCCCCCGATTCCACCAAGATGAGATCCAGGGGGCAAAAGCGGCGCTCCAGCTCCTGAATGGCGTCTAGGTTGAGGGAGGCATCTTCCCGAATGGCGGTGTGGGGGCAGCCGCCGGTCTCTACGCCAATGATCCGCTCTGCCTCCAGGGCCTTGGCCCGCACCAAAAACTCGGCATCCTCGCGGGTGTAAATATCGTTGGTCACCACCGCCAAAGACAGGTGGTCCCGCAGCGCCAAGCAGAGCTTTTCCACCAAAGCGGTTTTTCCAGATCCCACCGGGCCGCCAATGCCAACCCGTACCGGCTGGGAAGTTTGCGCAACTTTGCCCGACATCTGACCACCTAATGCTCTTTGAGGGCATTCTAGAATCAGAAGCTTGCAAGGGATCCGAGTATGGTTCGGCTTTTGGTGGCAACTGCTGTGGTGCTGGTGGGATTTTTGCTGGTTAACCGCCTCTATCGCAACCCGCTGAGTTCGGAGCCGAGACCAGAGCAAGCCAGCCCAGAAGCTGCCCAGCAAGGGATCCCTCAAGGTGGGCCGCTGCAGATTTACCAATCTCGGGAACAGATCCAGCAAACCCTCAACCAAGGGGCTACCGCCACCCAGCAGCAGGTGGAAGCCGTTGAGCAATCCTTGGGCAATCCTTGACCCTTGACAAGTAAGAAGGGAGGCAGGTGCCTGGTTTCAGGCGGAGAAGGGATCCCTCCCCCAGACCGTGAAGCGCCCCTCAGGCTTGGGCGGATCCCCCAGACGCGCTAAAGTCGAGAATGCTGCAATTTTACAGACTGTCCATGCGGATCCCTCCTGTTACCCCAGAGAAAGCCGATAAGCAACTGCAAAAGGTTTACGAAAGCCTGGAGAAAACCTACGGCACCGCCCTCAACCCCCTGCAGGTGATGGCCCACAAGCCCCAACTGATGCGAGCCGTGATGAACCTCTACGGGGCGCTGCACACCCAAAACCCCAACTTGCCTGAAGAGCTGAAGGAGCTGGTCAGCATCCGCATTGCCCAAATCAACGGCTGCCGCCACTACTGCCTTCCCTACCACACCCTGCAGGCGCAAAAGTACGGCGCCTCCCCTGCCAAAATTGCGGCGGTGGCCCAGGCCCGCACCAGCACCCTCTACACCGAGGCGGAAAAGCTGGCCATCGAGTACGCTGAGCGGATGACCGTGCCCAGCATGGTGGTCACCGATAGCTTCTTTGCCCAGCTAAAAGCCATTTGGTCAGATGAAGATCTGGTGGAGCTATCGGCTTGGATTGGCTTCATGAACTTCTGGACCAAGGTGATTGCCGCCCTGGATGTGCCTTTGGATCCCGTCTTTGCCGAGCAACTTCACGTCTCTTAGGTAGCGGCGGGCTCTCCTCTCCCAGAGGGAGAGGGGATGGGGGTGAGGGATCCCGCCCCCCAGCCTGCCTCTAGGCCCAGTCGTCTCGCGTGCTAAAGCTGCGGTCGTACACCTGGCCGCGGGCATGGATCTGGCGAGTCCGGGCGAACAGCTCTTCTTCGCTCAGGCCCCACTGTTCCAGGATTTGATCCAAATCCCGCTGCAGATCCCAGGCGCCGGGGAAGCCGTGGTAACGGATGCGCAAACGGGCGACTTCCGCCAGTACCCAATCCGAGAGGGGCCTCTCCTGGGCCTGCACCATCAGCTCATCGAGCGCAGCTCGGTCGGTGGCATATTGCGGATGTTGCTGCTCTCGTCGGGATGAGCCATTCGAGGGTGAACGGGATACAGCCATCGGCCTCCCTCCTTTTTTCTCACTCTAGCTGAGTTCCCCTGGAGACTTTCAATATCGAGGATTGGGATCCCTGATGGCATGGGATCCCGAGAAGGCAGAAGAAAACCGCTATACTGCAAATGTTGCAGACCATGAACATTCTTCAGTTGCGGAGGCGGCGGCTATGCCCATGCCCATGATCGAGACCCGTACCGACCGGATGTTGCTCAACTTTGGGCCGCACCATCCCTCTATGCATGGGGTTTTGCGTTTGCTGGTCACCCTAGATGGCGAAAACATCGTCGATTGCGAACCGGTGATCGGCTACTTGCACCGCGGCATGGAGAAAATCGCCGAAAACCGCACGGTGGTGCAATACCTGCCCTACGTCTCCCGTTGGGACTACGGGGCCGGCATGTTCAACGAGGCCATCACCGTCAATGCCGTTGAGAAACTGGCCGGGATCAGCGTGCCCAGACGGGCCAGCTACCTACGGGTGATCATGCTGGAGCTGACCCGCATCACCAACCACCTGCTTTGGTTTGGTCCCTTCTTGGCGGATTTGGGCGCCCAAACCCCCTTCCTCTACGCCATGCGGGAGCGGGAGTGGATCCTAGACTTGTTTGAAGCCGTCACCGGCATGCGCCTGATCAACAACAACTATTTCCGGGTAGGCGGCGTAGCAGTGGATTTGCCCTACGGCTGGACGGAAAAATGCCTAGACTTTTGTGAGTATTTCCTGCCCAAAGTGGATGAGTACGAACGGCTGGTTACCGACAACCCGATTTTCCGCCGGCGGCTGGAAGGGGTGGGAGCCATCTCCAAGCAAGACGCCATCAACTGGGGTCTGTCGGGTCCCATGTTGCGGGCCTGCGGCGTCAACTGGGATCTGCGCAAAGTGGATCACTACGAATGCTACGACGACTTCGACTGGGAGGTGGCCGTTTATCCCGAAGGGGATTGCCTAGCCCGCTATCGGGTGCGCATGAAAGAGATGCGCGAGTCCTGCAAGATCGTGCAGCAAGCGGTGAAGGCTCTGCCGGGCGGCCCCTTTGAAAACCTAGAAGCCAAGCGCATGCTGGAGGGGCCGAAGTCGGAGTGGAACAAAGGCGACTACCAGTTCATCAGCAAAAAGCCTTCGGCCAACTTCAAGATCCCCAAGGGGGAAGCCTACGTGCGGGTGGAGAGCGCTAAGGGGGAGCTGGGCATTTACATCGTGGGAGACGACAACGTTTGCCCGTGGCGCTGGAAGATCCGTCCCCCCGGCTTTGTCAATTTGCAGGTACTGCCTCAGTTGATTCGCGGCATGAAGGTAGCCGACATGATCGCCATCCTCGGCAGCATTGACATCATCATGGGCGAGGTGGATCGCTAAGATACTTACGGAAAGCGAGGACAAAGGCGATGGCCTGGGCGATCTTGGTTCTGCCGCTGTTGATTGTGTCTGTCATTGCTGCGATTATTGGCCCCAAGCAATGGGCTAAGTACCAAGAGGAAAGGCGCCGCCGCGCGGAAGAGCTATCTGATGCTCGCCTTCAGGCCATCATCCAGCAGGAGCTACGCCGCCGCAACCGTCCCCCCCAATCGGATCCCAACGGGAAAACTTAGCTACAGGGATCCCAAACCCTACCCAACCCGCCATCTCTAGGGAGCTACTCACCCCCATGACAAACGCCGGTATCGACCTACAACTTGGCTTCGAGACTGCCCTACAGAACCTAGGCTTGGGAGCAGGTGCAGCCCATGCCCTCTGGATGCCCCTGCCCATGTTGCTGCTGATCATCGCCGCCACCTTGGGGGTCATGGTCATGACTTGGCTGGAGCGCAAGATCTCGGCAGCAGCCCAACAGCGGATTGGCCCCAACATGGCTGGCCCTCAGGGGGTGCTGATCCCGATTGCCGATGGCATCAAGCTGCTGACCAAAGAAGATGTTCTGCCCATCTTGGCCGACCCAGTCTTGTTTACGCTGGGGCCGATATTGGTTTTCCTGCCCGTCTTTTTGTGCTACCTGGTGGTTCCCTTTGGCCAGAACCTATTGATCTCCAACATTGCCATTGGCGTGTTCTTCCTGATCGCCACCTCCAGCGTGCAACCCATCGGTTTGTTGATGTCGGGCTACGGTTCCAATAACAAGTACTCCTTGCTGGGTGGGCTACGCGCGGCAGCTCAATCGATCAGCTACGAACTGCCGCTGGCCCTGTCAGTGTTGGCCGTGGTGCTGATGAGCAACGGTCTGGACACGGTGGGGATCGTGGAGCAGCAGAGCGGCCTGGGCATTCTGAGCTGGAACGTCTGGCGGCAGCCCATTGGCTTTGTCATTTTCCTGATCTCGGCTCTGGCGGAAACGGAGCGGATCCCGTTCGACTTGCCGGAAGCAGAAGAAGAGCTGGTAGCCGGTTACCAAACGGAGTACTCCGGCATGAAGTTTGCCCTCTTTTATCTGGGATCCTACGCCAACCTGCTGCTGGCTTCCCTCATTGCAGCGGTGCTGTACTTGGGGGGTTGGTCGTTCGTGGTGCCGGTGGAAACGATTGCTGCACTTGCCGGGATTCCTTTGGATAACCCTTTCTTGCAGATCGGCGCGGCGGCCTTAGGCATTGTCATGACGATGGTCAAAGCTTTTATCTTCATCTTCTTGGCCATCCTGCTGCGCTGGACCTTGCCGCGGGTGCGCATTGACCAACTGCTGGACTTGGGGTGGAAGTTTTTGCTGCCCGTATCCTTTGTTAACTTGCTGCTGACGGCAGCCCTAAAGCTCGCCTTCCCCACCTTTTTTGGGGGTTGAATGAGAAGTAAAGAGGCCAGAGAGGGAGAACATAGACCATGACTTTTCTAAAGCGTGTCAAAGAATATGTGGGCGATGCCTTCCGAGCCGCCAAGTACATCGGCCAAGGGATGGGGGTTGTCTTCGACCACATGGGCCGGCGCCCGGTAACCGTGCAATACCCCTTCGAAAAGCTGATCCCCTCTGAGCGCTTTCGGGGACGCATCCACTTCGAGTTCGATAAGTGTATTGCCTGCGAGATCTGCGTTCGGGTTTGCCCCATTGATCTGCCGGTGGTGGATTGGGCCTACAACCCAGAGCTGAAGAAAAAGGAGCTCTACAGCTACAGCATCGATTTTGGGGTGTGCATTTTCTGTGCCAATTGTGTGGAGTTTTGCCCCACCAATTGTCTCTCGGTAACCGAGGATTATGAGTTGGCTACTTACGACCGCCATGACCTCAACTACCACCAAGTGGCGATGGGCCGTTTGCCCTCCAAGGTAACTGAGGACCCAATGGTGACCCCACTGCGGGAGTTTGCCTATCTGCCCAAAGGGGTGATCGATCCCCACGATTTACCTGCTGGATCCCAGCGGGCTGGCAAACGACCGGAGGAGATTCTGGCGGAAATGAGAGCGGCCAAAGCTGCTAAGGAAGCCGAAGCGAAAGCAGCCAAGGCTGCTGCGGAATAGCGTGACATACTCCCGCACTCATGCTGACGCAAAGCGCTCCGCGCCGCTGTCCGCCACCCCTAGCCCCTTTCCCAGGGGATGTGACTGTTTGAACTTGTGGGACTGCCTTCCAGCATCGCCCGCTGCCGCAAGGTGATGGCCAGAAAAAGCGTCGAGGCCGCGAAGTTGGAGCTGTCCTTAGTGGGAAGGAGATGCCTGGGGCGCAGAAATAAGGTCTTCTGAACCCTGCGATCTGCAATCAAAGATCTGAGTATGAGTATAGGTGTGGTGTCCTAGTCTGAACCAAAATGGCCATACGTGGGCAGGGCAGATGGCTGCCAGCCTTGGCTAACTTCAGGGGAAGGAAAACGTAAACCTACCCGCCAAGCCAGGGGATGTGGCCAAGCCGCTAAAAGTCTGCGCGACGTTTCCGCTCTTGCGAACCGTTACGGTAAAGGGAATGGGAGCAGTTGATTGGGAGCAGCGCCGGAACAATCTCACCTCGATGAAGTATGGCCCTGAGGGCGGGGTGGAAGCCCAAAAGACATTCTCCACAGCATTTTGGGTTACGGCAACACAGTCGGCATTGGCATCCACATCCAGCCGTCCTCCAGAAGGGACAATTCGGTTGTTAAAAAACACGGTCTGCTGCGTGGGATCCGTAACATACAGGTCAAGGTCATCGATGGTGTTCCAACTCAAGGTAACTTGAATGGGGCCGGTGCCCAATACTGGAGGTGTGGGGGTGGGAGAGGGTGTCGGTGCAGGAGTTGGTGGTGGCCTCAGGGTAGGAGTTGGCGTGGGCGCAGGTTCCCCAGTGACCCTCTGAGCAAAGTTTCCTTGGAAAGTATTGCCAGCCAGGTAGGCTGCGACTACCGCATCTGGGGTGCCGGGGGCCGCCTGAATTGCCACTCCTACGCCCTCGCCCCGAGCTAGGAACGTATTCCCGGAAATGGTGCGGGCCTGGGTTCCCTGCAAAATACGAATGCCGACACTGCCGGCTATCCTGCCCACGCCGATCCGGTTGGATTGAATGGATGGAATTGAGCCTGCCCCATCCAGCTGAATCCCGGTAGTGCCACTCGTACCTGCTTGCCGCGCCTGCAGTACCAAGCCGGCTCCAGCCGTGGGTGGATCCCCTTCGATTTGGTTGTTGCGGAAGATCCCGCCGGAGTTGTCACCATAGCGAACGGCCAAAGCCCCCAAAGCCTGCAGGAGAATTGTGTTGTTTTCAAGGATGGGATTGCTGCCCGGCACAGTGCCTATGCCCACCCCACCCGTTTTACTGACAATCGGCGAGACACGGCTGACCCGGCCATTCCCAGAGATCTGCACACAGGGATCCAAAAATTGCTGGCACAAAATCTCGGCCAATTGGTTCAAGGCTCCCTCTAGAACCGCAGCATTGCCGTTGACCAAGATGTTGGAGCGAGGGTCGTTGAGGGTGACCTTGCGCGGCTGAAAAGTGCCGTTGTTCACCTGCACCCGTCCACCCCCCAGCACCACATCTACCCCCTGCAGGCTGGTTTGGCTGGCTACAATCACGTCAAAGAGCCCGGTCAGGATCTCATAGGCGGTGGAGCTGGTGATGCGAATGCGACCGCCGTTGGTGCCATCGCCGCCATCCAGGGCCAGGTTGCTTTGCAAAGTTTCCCTGCCCGTCCCCAAAATCTCGATCAGCACCTCCAGGCCGGCTGTGGCAGTCTGAAGTCGCTGCGCCTCTGCAACTGCGTCTGCCAGTTTGGTAAAGGGGCCACTGGCCGGATCCACTCTCAGGATGATGGGCCCGCCACCTGGCGGAGGAAGAGGTGGAGAACTGCCGCCGCCACCCCCACAGCCGAGGGCAACCCCCGCCAACAGAGGCAGCAAGGCTGAACAGATCCCCCAACCAGATTTGGATACTTGGCCAAGCATAGGTGGAAAGCCCCTTACAAGCGCTTAGCGGTTAAGGTTGTTACAGCAACAAACAAGAGCAACAAACAACTGCCACGAGGTCAAAGTGCAGATGGCCAAGTTGCGATCCAATGCCCTCAGCAAAAGCATCCTCTGATGGATCCTCTGTTTAGTCAAGGCTTCGCCAGGGATCCGCAATCAATCGGCAACAAAAATCTCAAAAATCTAGCGCTCTTCAGGTACTTCGAGGGTTCCGGCGAGGATGTCTTGCTGCACCGCTTCCACAGCAGCCACCAAATCTGCCGGGAGCAAGGCTTGGTTGTACTCATCCAGAGCATAGCCCACACCCTCGTTCTCCAGGCCAAAGGTTTGAATGCCGCCGACAAAGTTGCCTTAAAGTTGCCTTAAAGTTGCCTTCCACCACGCTGCGAATCACTTCATAGGTGGCCATATCCACCCGCTTCAGCATCGAGGTGAGACCGTGGTTGAGGGTGGCAGGGTTGTTATCGGTATCCCCCAGGTAGTTTTGGTTAGCATCCACACCGATAAAGAACAGCGGACGGGTATCTCCGCTGCAGATGCTGGCATAATCGGCGGGTTTGGGCACTTCCGCAAAGGGATCTCGAATGAAACTCACCCCGGCGGGCAGCCCTGTAGGATGCTGTTGGGCCAGAGCAGCCCAAAGAGCAGCGAGGTAACATCATCTCCCGCCGTATCCGTGTCGATCAAAAAGCGTTGCACAGCCATACCCAGGCTAAGCCCAAATCAAGGTGTCATCTTAACCCTTGCAGGCAGTCTCAGGGCAGCCATTGAGCCGGTGTATCTTGAGAGGGGATCCGTGTAGGCTTGAGTCGATTGATGTCCTCTTCCATCCGCTCCATTACACCACAACAGATGGCCCAATACCTACAGGATCCCGAGGCCGGCCCTCTGCAATTGATCGATGTGCGGGAACCGGCAGAGCTGGAGCTGGTGAATTTAAATGCCCTGGGCTTTCGCAACTACCCCTTGAGCCAGTACGAGGAATGGAGGGAACGGATCCTCACAGAGCTGGATCCAGATCAGCCAACTTTTGTGCTCTGCCATCATGGCCTCCGCTCTGCTCAGATGAGCCGGTGGCTACAGGCCAACGGGTTCACCCAGGTTTATAACATCAGCGGCGGCATTCACGCTTGGGCCTGTGAGGTGGATCCCTCCCTGCCCACCTATTGAGGTCACGGGCAAACCAGCACCATGTTCCCCATTCTTCATCTGCAGGGGGATCCCCAGCAACGAGGCCAACAGTATGGATCCCAGGCGGCCCAACTCATTCGCCACAGCATTGCTAGTTACGCCCGCCAATTTGCCTACCGCTGTGGTCTCACCTGGCAGCAGGCCCAGACCCAAGCAGAGGGATCCCTGCCCTGGCTAGAGCGCCACGTGCCCCACCTGCTGGAAGAAATCCAAGGCATTGCCGCGGGGAGTGGCTTCCGTTTTGCCGAGATTCTGGCCCTCAATTTGCGCACCGAGATTTTATCCAGATCGGTTGTCGGTGGATCCCATCCCGACTGCGCCGCTGCTCTGGAACACAATCTCCAAAACGGAGTACCCCAGCACCCAGCGGATCCTGCTCATGAATGCAAGGCAATGGAGAAACTCATCGATCCAAACCCAGCCAAGTCAGATGGGGGAGAATGTACTACCCTAGCGGCCTTGCCCCAGGTTACCTCCACCCACCACACCTATCTGGCCCAAACCTGGGATTGGCTTGGGGAGCAGCGCAGGGCCTGTGTGCTGTTGCGCGTTCACTCCGATACCCACCCTGCCTACCTCACCCTGACCGAAGCTGGGATCCTGGCCAAAATCGGCCTCAACCGAGCAGGGTTGGCCGTGGCCCTCAACCTCTTGCGCTCTACCCTAGATGGGCAAACCGAGGGAATGCCGGTGCATTTGCTATTGCGCTTGTTGTTGGAGTGTGAGGAGTGGCAGCAAGCTGTGGAGAGGGTGGGATCCTATCCTTACACCGCGTCCTCTTGTGTCAGCGTTGCGGGTACCGCAGGACAGGCGGTAGGCCTACAGCCCGCTAGTGCAATCAGCTTTGAAATCAGTCCACGAGGAATTGGCCTGCATCTCCCTCAAGGAGGGATCCTCGCCCACACCAATCATTTCCTGGATCCGGCCTTGCGAGAAGATGGCTGCCCCCCCACACAGGATCCTCCACAAGGCTAGAACGGGCCTATCATTTGCTTCGCCAGAGCGCTCAAACCGGAACCCTAGAGGCGGTCACTCTTCAAAAAATCCTACAGGACCGGACGAATGCCCCCCACTGCATCTGCCGCCATCCGGATCCCCATCTGCCCGCCTGGGATCGCACCGAAAGCGTGGCGGCTGTGGTGATGGATTTGAACCGGCAAATCTTACACCTGGCCCCCAACATTCCCGATCAAGTGGAGTTTGTACCGATTTCCGGGATTTTCTAGGTTTGGAAGATGCAGTAGGATCGAGCTGAAGAGAGAGGAGGGGCAGGCGATCGCGTCCTTGCTGTCGCCACCAGACAGCGGGATGAGGAAAGTCCGGGCTTTCAGAAGAACACACCGCTGGGGAAAGCCCAGTGCGGGTAACCGCGAGGATAGTGCCACAGAAACATACCGCCGATGGCTGGGATCCCAGCACAGGTAAGGGTGCAAAGGTGGGGTAAGAGCCCACCAGCAACGTCGTGAGGCGTTGGCTCGGTAAACCCCGGTGGAAAGCAAGGCCGCAGCCGCAGGATCATGGCTGTTCTTCGCCCCTGTCGGTTGCATCGAGGTCACGGTACCCAAAGTGGGGAAGGGTGCTCTCGATGGTGGTGAGCCGCTAGAGGGTGATGGTAACATCACTCCCAGATAGATGATCGCCAGTGCAACTCTGCACTACAGAACCCGGCTTACAACCTCCTCTCTTTTCTATCTGGTCTCTGTTGGGTCACGCCTGCCATCCACAGCTCCACGCAGGCTTGCAGAAGGGGGGGGATCCTGGCGGTTTCGGCGCCTTTCTCTGATTTTTTAGATTTTTCATCCGATAGCTGCCCCTCAACAGAGGGCTCGGTTCCGTCGGCGCCAACGGAAGGCAACTCGGCAGTTACCGCCAACATTGCTGCTCCCAAAATCATTACATGCAAAACCCCAACGGCTGCATAAAGGCGATCTGGCTCGACAGATTGCAACTCAGAGTTGGGAAATCGCCGCAAATACTCTGTCAGCTGTTCTTGGGCCTGAGAAAAACCCATCCGCAAGGCGCGACGATGTTCCTCAGAATAAAGGCCAGCCTCCCCGACCAGGGAGCGCACCAGTTCAGGATTATCGGCCAAAGCCCGAAAACAGGTGTGGACATAGCGCAGGAGAATGGCTTGCAACCCAGAACCTTGAGAGGGGGCGGGATCCGCCTTCAGAGGCAGATCGGCAATGCCGGAAAAAACCCCCAGCTCCCCAAATACGGCCAGGAGTAACCCTTGCTTGGTGCCGAAGTGCCGAAACAGGGTGACCTCATTCACTCCGGCCAAATCCGCAATTTGACGGGTGGTGGTTTGGGTGATGCCCTGACGAACGAACAGCTCCCGAGCCGCATTCAGCAGCCTTTGCCGAGAAGAAGGACGTGCCATAGTGAGGAGAAAACCTGAAGAATTGCGGCGGGCTGCAAGTGACGCTTGCATTTACGGTGGAATACCGCTAGGCTTAATGTCAAGCGAGAGGATGTCGGCAGCGTTGCCTCTGCTCCTCTTCTTCCTGTGTAGCCAAGTTCATCACAGCGGAGCACATAGCAAGTCACCGCTGGCTATGGCGGTGTCTTCAGGGGTTTGACTCCGTTTTCACGTTGGGCCGCTGTTATCCGGCGGCCTTAACTTGGGCTTTGTGTTTTGGCTCTTTCCTAGTCAGTCTAGTCTACTTCTTCTTCTGAGGTTTTGTGGGTTCATGACCACTTCTTTTTCTCGCCAATCGCTGAATCATCCCGCTCCGCTCAATCGGCCCGAGCCCCAAGAGTCCTTTCGGTTTGCTTGGGAACATGTGCTCTTCTTTGCCATCTTTCACGTGGTGGCTTTGGTGGGAGGCATTTTCTTCTTCTCCTGGCCTGCTCTGGGGGTAGCCCTGTTTCTCCACTGGTGTTTTGGTAGCTTGGGCATCTGCCTGGGGTACCACCGCTTGCTCAGCCATCGTAGTTTCCAGGTGCCCAAGTGGCTGGAATATGTCTTCACGACTCTCGGTGCCCTGGCCGTTCAAGGGGGGCCGATCTTTTGGGTGGGCGGCCATCGTCAGCACCACGCCTTCACCGAAGACGAGGAGAAGGATCCCTATTCTGCTCGTAAGGGCTTTTGGTGGAGCCACATACTCTGGCTGATCTACCACCGCGAAGAATTTTTTAACCCTGAGAAGTATTTTGCCTTTGCGCCCGACTTGGCTCGGGATCCCTTCTACCGCTGGCTGGATAGGTATGCTCTGCTTTTGCAACTGCCGTTGGCCGCGATACTCTACCTGCTGGGGGGCTGGTCATTCGTCGTGTACGGTATCTTTGTGCGGACAGTGCTGCTGCTGCATTGTACCTGGTTGATCAACTCGGCCAGCCACTTCTGGGGTTACCGGACTTTCGAGAGCAACGACAATGCCCGTAACCTTTGGTGGGCGGCGATTCTGACCTATGGTGAAGGGTGGCACAACAACCATCATGCCGACCCGAAGTGCGTTAAGGCCGGTTTGCGTTGGTGGGAGATCGACATGACCTACTGGGCCATTTGGCTGTTGGCGAGATTGGGCCTGGCTCGTAAGCTGCACCTGCCTGCCCAAGGCCAAGCTGCTCGCTGAACTGGTTTTTCCCAGACCTTGCAGAGGAATCATCCGGGGATCCCTATCCCTAGGGATCCCTTTTGGGTTGCAGAGAGAGCTAGTCTTCTAAGGGGCTATACTGCCACGCTCCATAGTGGTCAAGAATACGCTTAATTTGTTCTATGTCGGCATCCGGTTCTTGATAAATATGGAGCGCATCTATTTGGCTGTCTTGGTAGCGAAAGGTGGAGTTTTTTTTCCACTCCAGCTCCGTTTTCACCCCTGAAACACAGGCCAAATGAGCAGCCACCTCCCGATAAACCATCAGGGGCATAGAATCGTAGCGAATAGCGTAGCGCTTCATTTTGGGAGTGCTCACGAATGACAGCCCGATCAACGTAGCCCAGGGTATAACTCAAGACAACCCAAGTAACTTCCGGATTATGCAATCACTGCAAAAAGTAAAAGAGTCCTCTATGCAAAACTCTGGGGCGAGGACTTGACCGGCAAAACAGGATAGGACTAAGCAATTTTGTCATCGACCAAAGTGCAGCAGTTTACCTGATCCAGGCAAATCTTTCCCCATTGCAAGGCCCAGCGTACTAAGGCAACCCGATTTGCCGTTCGGGTCTTGCTCAAAATGTTGCTGATGTGATTGTCAACGGTGCGTTTGCTGATCTCTAAGCGTTCCGCGATGTCCTGATTGGTCAGTCCTGCTGCAATCAACTCAATGACCTGCAGCTCCCGTTCGGACAACAAGTCTGCGGAATGATAGTCAGTACCCATTCCGAATGCCTGCTTAAGATGAACTGTAAAGATTACCTACCCCAATTCTAGGGGATCACCCCTGAGATGGACAGCCCTGAAGAAAGGAAATCTTAGGCGATTCTCGTCCAGATTCTGGCTGCGGGCCACCGACGCGAGCGTCTTCGGGCGGGTTTCACAAGGGATCCAGGTGCTTCCGGGGCAGTTCCACCTGAACCCACAGCCCACCGGTTTGCGGGTGATTGCGCAGTTGGATGGTGCCCCCGTGAACTTCGACAATTTGTCGCACAATTGCCAGCCCTAGGCCGGTTCCGCCTTTGCTGCGGGCCCGCGCAGTGTCGGTGCGGTAAAAGGGCTGAAAGACCAACTCAAATTGATCTTCTGGCAGGCCGGGGCCGTGGTCGTACACCTCTAACTGCACCTGGGATCCCTGCTCCGAAAGCACCACGTGGATAGGAGAGTCGGGCTTGCCATACTTGACGGCGTTGTCCAAGAGATTGAGAACGAGGCGGTATAGGCGTTGCTCATCTCCCCAGAGGTAAATCTGGGACAATCCGCTCAGGTGCAGTTCCTGGTGTCGAGGCTTGGCCAACGGCTCTACACTTTGCCAGGCCTCGCGCACCAAACTTGCCAGATCCACCCAACGCCATTGGGAGCGGGATGCGGCTCCCAAATTGAGGGCGCTGAGTTCGAGCAAGTCTTGAACCAAATGGCTCAGGCGCAGAGTTTCATTTAGCAATCGTTCCACCCAGACTGCTTGAGCGGCATCGACCCGGCTTTGTAAAGTTTCGGCCAGCAAGCGAATGGAGGTGAGGGGGGTTTTCAGCTCGTGAGCCACATCCGAAGCCCAGCGATCCCGCTGTTGGGCCAGCATTTTTGCTTCCAGCCGGTCTTCTAAAAAAATGGCCACGTGCGCTTGCGGCAGGAGCAACCCCCAAGCCCGCAGCGGAATCGGTTTGCCATCCCCACCGGAAGGGTAGAAAATCCATTCGCGACTTTGGACAGGAGCAGCGGTCTCCTGTCGGCGGGTAGCCTCGATGAGCTGATCCAACTCATAGGAGCGCACCCATTCCAGCAAGAGCTTGATGCCCGGCTGCCATTGGCTGATGCGCAGCAGGCGCTGGGCGGCAGGATTGCACTCCAGCACCACGTTGTTTTCGTCTACCCGCAGATATCCCCAAGGGAGCCGCTGACTCAGGTATTGCCAGTTTTGCAGTTGCTGTTTTTGGTTGGCCCAATCCAGATCTTGTTGGCGAAGATAACGGCTGAGCAAGCTGAGCATCTGTTCCAGGGAGTGGAGGGGCATGGCCAGATGCACCAGGGATCCTAACCGCTGCAATTCGCATCTGAAACGGCGCCGACTTTGCCACAGCAGGAGCAACGTGCAAAGCAAACCGATTCCCAACCCGATCAGGATCCCGGCTTCCAGTCCCATGTTCCCACCACCTTTGCTGCCATTGTCGCTCAGGGAAGCAAGAGTGGAGGCGAAAGCCCGGTTGCCGACCTCTTATCGACGATGTACGAGGGTGGTACTGGCTTGGTCGGTGGGCACAAGCAAGATCTCGCTGATGTTCACGTGGGGGGGACGGGTTGCCGCAAACACCACCACTTCAGCCACATCCATCGCCGTCAAGGGGGTGAGGCCCTGATACACTGCTGCCGCACGGGCGCGATCCCCACGGAAGCGCACTTGGCTGAACTCGGTTTCCACCAGGCCCGGCTGAATCTCGGTGACGCGAATGGGGGTGCCCAGTAAATCCAGCTTCAGCCCCTCGGAGATGGCCCGCACGGCGGCCTTAGAAGCGCAATACACAGCGCCACCTGGGTAGGTCTGCCGACCGGCAATGGAGCCGATGTTCACCACATGGCCTCGACCTCGCTCCACCATGCCGGGCAAAACGGCGCGGGTAACATAGAGCAACCCCTTGAGGTTGGTATCGATCATCTCTTCCCAATCTTGCAAGGCCCCCATGTGGAGCTTGTCTAAGCCACGACTTAAACCGGCATTGTTGACCAAGATGTCGATGTCGGCCCACGGCGAGGGCAGAGATTGGAGCGCCTGCTGCACGGCTGCCCCATCCCGCACATCCAAAGCCAGCAGGTAGGAAGGAGTGCCGTAAGCCTGCTGCAATTCCCCAGCCAGTTCCTGCAGCCGATCCTGACGGCGGGCCACCAGAATCAGGCGGGCTCCAGAACGGGCAAAAAGGGTGGCACAAGCGGCCCCAATGCCGCTACTGGCTCCGGTGATGAGCACGATGGAGTTTTCAAGCATCATTTGCTAATTCAAATGCTGTGATTTCAGTTGGGTTGAGTCGGAGAAAAATGGACAGCCACCTTCAGCTTCCTCGTCAGTTCGAGGCTACAGCCATTCTAGGAGTTCGAGCCACTTCCCCAGGGGGGAGTCTGGGATCCAGCAAACGAATCGTTTCGCTGCTGTTCGGTAGCGACGCTACCGCTTCCTGCAAAAGCTCCTTAAAGAGAGCGCTCCAGCAGCTTGACACAAGCGTACAGGGTATCCAAATGGGGAGTGGGCACGCCCACTAAACGCCCCAGCTCGGTGATGGCTCCCACAATGGCCTCGATCTCCGTCCGTCGCCCCAGCTCAATATCCTGCAGCATCGAGGTGCGATGGGATCCCACGCGGGCTGCATCTTCTAGCCGCTCTTCCAAAGAGACCGGCAGCCGGATCCCCAGAGCTTGGGCTACAGCCTCAACTTCCCGCATCACCGACCGAACCAGAGCATGGGTGGGTGGGTACTGAGCGATCTCATCTTGAGCAGCTCGGGTGAGGGCGCTGATGGGATTGAAGGCGGCATTGCCCCACAGTTTCTGCCAGATCTCGGCCCGAATCTGCGAGGTGAGGGTGGTGGCAAGCTGCGCCTGTTCAAAGATGGCGGCCAAGGACTGCAGCCGTCCTGACAGGGATCCATCCGGCTCCCCCAGAATGTAGCGCCCACCCCCTGTGTGCAAGACCACTCCTGGCTCTGCCAACTGCACGGCAATGTACACCACACAGCCAATCACCCGCTCTATCGGCAAATGAGCAGCGATAACCCCTTCTGGATCCACGGAAGTCAGGGAATGCCCCTCAAACTCGCCCCCATGCCGGTAAAAGTACCACCAGGGGATACCATTCTGGGCGATCACAATGGGGGTGTCGGGGCCACACAGGGATCCCAGTCGAGGGGCAAGCTGCGGCAAGCTGTGGGCCTTGACCGTCACTATCAGCCAGTCCTGTGGGCCCAGGGCAGCCGGATCGTCGGTGGCCGTCAACCGCTCTACCCAGGTTTGGGAGGGATCCCCCTGCCGGATGAGCTTCAGACCTTGGGTGCGGATGGCCTGCAGGTGAGCTCCACGGGCCACGACACTGACGGGAAAGCCAGACCGAGCCAGGCATATGGCCAAGTGACTTCCCACCGCCCCGGCGCCAACGATACAAATCTTCATGAGTCTATCATCTTTCCGCCACCCACCTCATATCCAGGTGGCCAATTGACATGGAATTGACATGGAGCTGTAACAAGGCCCGATACCGGGCCCGGGAGAAATCCTCGACAGCTTTACTCTGCCCCCCCTTGGGTCACCCTTAGGATCCCATATCCAAGTGCCACGCCCACCAGGGTCAGCACAATGCAGAGTCCAGCAATGGTGAAGATCTCGCCAGCCATAGATTCAGCTTCCTCGCAAATGGGATACATCGCCTTCTCAGGATATCGGATCCCAAGCCCTGGCCTTCACTCCAAGGGTGTAGCGGCCCAAACCCAACTCCTCGAAAAACAGTCGTTCTCCCAGACTTGATGAGATCCGGCTATCCGCCTCTATAATGAAAGCAATTTACAAGTCTTTACCGGCATAGGCTAAGTTGTAATGCCTACAGCCGTAAAACTTGTTTGGTGGCTCTCGAATGGCCCGTTGGGCCTCGCGAGTTGTGGAAACGGTTCTAAGTAAGGTCTTGAAGCGCTAGGGATCCTGACTTAACGGGAAACTCCTGAGCAGTTCTTGCCAAAGAGCCGTTCAAGGAAACTGAGGCAAAAGACCCAGGAGTTGAGTCTTTATACCTAGGCTCCGCTCCTGCTTCGAAGAAGCAAACTTTGTGGTTTCATTAACGTCCTCATTCATTTAGATGTCTTTAAGGAGTAGTTCAGATGACCATAGCGGTAGGGCGCGTGCGTCAGGAGCGAGGATGGTTCGACATCGTCGATGACTGGCTCAAGCGCGACAGATTCGTGTTTATCGGCTGGTCCGGGCTGCTGCTGTTCCCCTGCGCTTACCTAGCCCTGGGCGGCTGGCTCACCGGCACCACCTTTGTGACCTCCTGGTACACCCACGGGTTGGCCAGCTCCTACCTGGAAGGGTGCAACTTTTTGACCGTAGCCGTCTCCACCCCCGCCGACAGCATGGGCCACAGCCTGCTGCTGCTGTGGGGCCCCGAAGCCCAGGGGGACTTCACCCGCTGGTGCCAGATTGGGGGGCTGTGGACCTTTGTGGCCCTGCACGGAGCGCTGGGGCTGATTGGCTTTATGCTGCGGCAATTTGAGATTGCCCGGCTGGTGGGGGTGCGGCCCTACAACGCCATTGCGTTTAGCGCGCCGATAGCGGTGTTTGTGAGCGTGTTTTTGATTTACCCGCTGGGGCAGAGCAGCTGGTTTTTTGCGCCCAGCTTTGGGGTGGCGGGGATTTTCCGCTTTTTGCTGTTTTTCCAGGGGTTCCACAACTGGACGCTGAACCCGTTCCACATGATGGGGGTGGCTGGCGTTTTGGGTGGAGCGCTGTTGTGTGCCATCCATGGGGCGACGGTGGAGAACACCCTGTTTCAGGATGGGGAGGCGGCCAGCACCTTTCGGGCTTTTGAGCCGACGCAGTCGGAGGAGACCTACTCGATGGTGACGGCCAACCGGTACTGGAGCCAGATTTTTGGGATAGCGTTTTCCAACAAGCGGTGGCTGCACTTTTTCATGTTGTTTGTGCCGGTGACGGGTTTGTGGATGTCGAGCATTGGGGTAGTGGGGTTGGCGCTGAACCTGCGGGCGTATGACTTTATCAGTCAGGAGGTGCGGGCAGCGGAAGACCCGGAGTTTGAGACGTTTTACACGAAGAACATTTTGCTGAACGAGGGGATTCGGGCGTGGATGGCGCCGCAGGACCAGCCGCATGAGCGCTTTGAGTTCCCTGAAGAAGTCCTCCCCCGCGGCAATGCGCTCTAAACCCACTGAGCTCGCTCGACTTTAGCTGCGGTAGATCCCTAGAGATCTGCTCTGTGAGGATGAGCGCTTGCCCAAGGGATCCCCTGCCGCGGATCCCAGTGGACAGGGAGCCCAACGGCAGGCGCTCGCGTTAACTAAACTTTTTTTGGTGTCTCTTGTTCCTGACTATCATTGGAGGTTGGTCTCTGTGACCTCGACAACATTTGGTTCTGCAGTGGTGCAAGATCGCACCCAAGGCGGATTTGCCTGGTGGGCTGGGAATGCCCGCTTGATTAATCTCTCCGGTCGGCTTTTGGGCGCCCATGTGGCCCACGCTGGCCTGATCGTCTTCTGGGCGGGAGCGATGCTGCTGTTTGAGGTGGCTCACTTCACGCCGGATCGGCCTATGTATGAGCAGGGCCTGATCCTGATGCCCCACGTGGCCACTCTGGGCTGGGGGGTTGGCCCGGGGGGCGAGGTGATTGACACCTACCCCTACTTTGTCATCGGGGTGCTGCACCTGATCTCCAGCGCCGTGCTGGGGTTGGGGGGCATTTATCACGCCATTCGCGGCCCAGAAACTCTGGAGCAGTCTTTCCCCTTCTTCGGCTACGACTGGAAAGACAAGAACAAGATGACCACCATCCTGGGGATCCACCTGATCCTGTTGGGGTTGGGGGCTTTCTTGTTGGTGGCCAAGGCCATGTGGTTTGGCGGTGTCTATGACACCTGGGCTCCAGGAGGTGGCGATGTGCGGGTGATCACCAACCCCACCTTGAACCCCGCCGTGATCTTCGGCTACTTGTTCAAATCTCCCTTTGGTGGGGAAGGCTGGATCATCAGCGTTGACAACATGGAGGATGTGATCGGCGGCCACATTTACATCGGCATTATCTGCATTGCCGGTGGGATCTGGCACATCCTCACCAAGCCCTTCGGTTGGGCCCGCCGCGCCTTCATCTGGTCTGGGGAGGCCTATCTCTCCTACAGCTTGGCGGCGGTTTCCCTGATGAGCTTCATTGCCACCTGCTACATCTGGTTCAACAACACCGTCTACCCCAGCGAGTTCTACGGCCCCACTGGCCCAGAAGCCTCGCAAGCGCAAGCCCTCACCTTCATCGTGCGCGACCAGCGCCTGGGGGCGAACATTGGCCAAGCCCAAGGTCCCACCGGTCTGGGTAAATACCTGATGCGCTCCCCCACGGGCGAGATCATCTTCGGCGGCGAGACGATGCGCTTCTGGGATGTGCGGGCTCCCTGGAAAGAGCCGCTGCTGGGCCCCAATGGCCTGGACTTGGATAAGCTGAAGAACGACATCCAACCTTGGCAAGCTCGCCGTGCGGTGGAGTACATGACCCACGCGCCGCTGGGATCCCTGAACTCGGTGGGTGGTGTGGCTACCGAGATCAACACGGTGAACTTCACCAGCCCCCGCACCTGGTTGGCTGCTCACAACTTCATCTTCGGCTTCCTGTTCTTTGTTGGCCACCTGTGGCATGCCGGTCGCGCTCGCGCTGCCGCTGCTGGCTTTGAGAAAGGGATCAGCCGCGAGAACGAGCCGGTTTACCGGATGAAGCCGATCCGCTAACTTTGGGTTAGCACAACGGTCTCAATGGTTTGGCTTGGCCCCCATACCGGGGGCCTTTTTTTTGGGCATCCCCCCCTGAAGGATTGGCAGAAAGAAAGTTTGGGGTGGAAACTGAAGAGCGCTGAGTCATCAGAGCAGATGCACAAGATCCCTGTTACCGTCATCACCGGATTTCTGGGATCCGGCAAGACCACGGTGATCCGTCACCTTTTGCTCAACAACCAGGGCCGCCGCATTGCCGTGTTGGTGAATGAGTTTGGCGAAGTGGGCATCGACGGCGAGTTGCTGCGGGATTGCCAACTTTGCGAGGGAGAGGGATCCATCCCCATTTTGGAGCTGGCCAACGGCTGCCTCTGTTGCACGGTGCAGGAGGAGTTTTTGCCCACCATGGAAGCTCTGTTGCAGCGGCGGGCGGAGCTAGACTGCATTTTGATTGAAACCTCAGGACTGGCCTTGCCCAAGCCCCTGGTGCAAGCTTTCCGCTGGCCCACCATTCGTACAGGCGCCACGGTGGATGCGGTGATTACGGTGGTGGATGGTCAGGCTCTGGCCTCCGGGCAACTGGTGGGGGATCCGGCGGCCCTGGAGGCGCAGCGGCAGGCTGACGAAAGTTTGGACCATGAGACTCCGCTTGAGGAATTGTTTGAGGATCAGTTGAGTTGTGCCGATTTGGTGGTGCTCACCAAGGTGGATCAGATCTCTTCTGAGCAACAGGCGCAAGTGGAAAGCTGGCTGCGCCGGCGGTTGCCCCCTGGGATCCAAATTCTCCCCTGTGAGCGGGGCCAGGTCTCCCCAGAAGTGCTCTTGGGCTTTAATGCAGCGGTGGAAGACCAGCTCGAGCGCCGCCCCAGCCACCACGATCACGGGGAGGAGCATGAGCACGAAGCTTTTGAGTCTTTCTACCTCAGCTTGGAGGGAGGTTATGAGCCGGGATCCCTGGTGGCTCAGCTACGCCAGTTGGCCCAAGAGGAATGTCTTTACCGGATAAAAGGGTTTGTGGCCGTTCCCCACAAGCCGATGCGCCTGGTGCTGCAGGGGGTGGGATCCCGATTTGAAACCTACTACGACCGCCCCTGGCGACCCCAGGAGCCGCGCTTGACCCGACTGGTGCTGATTGGGCAAAACCTCAACCGCGAGCGCATTGCCGCCCAGCTCCAGGCCTTGGCCATCAGAGAAACGGTGGCCCCCACCGGCTGATCCCTGTCTCAAGTTGTGGTTGCTTCTGGGCATTGACGCGCTCGCGCAGGCAGGCTACAGGCCCTCACCCCCAGCCCCTTTCCCAAAGAGGGAGGGGCGCAGGTACCTCAAAGGTAGACGTCCAGAAGGGAAGCTAGGGTGGGAAATCGGCAGCGCAAACCCAGCGTTTCTGGGGAAAGGGCCGGGTAAACAAAGTGGCGGTGGCGCAGACAGAACTCGTCCCACTCAGAAAGCTGCACCCGAAAGAGGAAGGCCAGGGCGCGAACGAGAGCCGGGGGCAGAGGCACTCGGAAATAGATCCGTTTTTTGAAATAAGCACACATCTGTTCCACACATTCATCCCAGGAGAGGGGGGGATTGCCCAACACCCAATCGCCGCCACCAGGCAGATGGGCCACCCAATAGGCCACCATCTCGGCCACATCGGCAGCGTGGATAAAGTGGAAGCTGGCATCCACCCGCAAAAAGCGGATCAGATCCAGCCAGCGGAGAACGTCCTTGAGGCCGGCAGTGATGTGGGAGTAGGGGTGGTGGGGGCTGCCGCCAAAGAGCAGGGTGGGATAAAGGGTGAGCAGGCGCTCCGGCCAGAAGCCGCTTTCCTGCCGCCGCAGCAGCATCTCGTACTTGCTGCGGATGTAGTCGGTGCCGGCCCGTCCGGCGATGGCCAAAGGCTCCAGGGCCTGGTTTAAAAGGCTGGCTGTGGAAAAGTAGATCACCTGCTGACAGCGCTCCGGATCCAACAACTGAAAGAGCTCCAGGGTGTGGGTAACATTCACGGCCCAAGCCAGGGTGGGATCCCCCCAGGCTGCCGCCATGTGGATCAGCCCATCCATCTGCCGCAGCAGGGCAGCCTGTTCCCGGATGCGCAGGAGATCCCCGGGCACCAGGGTGATGGGGGCAGGGAGTCGTTCCAGGGGTAAACGCAAGCGGCTGGTGTTGCGGATGAGCACGTACAGGTGGTAGGCCGGCTGCTCAGGAAACTCGGGATCCCTTTGCTGGGCCAGGCGCTCCAACACATAGTGCCCTAGGCAGCCGCTAGCGCCGGTAAGAAACAGGTTTCGCAAGAGGTCTTCCCAACGGGACTCGATGAAAAAAGCTTCTGACTAGTGTACCGCCTCAGCTTCCGTCTGCCGGAATTCCCCTGTAGGAGAGCCGCTCGACTGGGCAAACCCCACACTGGAAATTTGCCCGCAAGGATGTCAGCATAGTTCGACAAGAATCCAACTCAAAGAGCATATCCGAATATCCATCTGCATCTGTGGCTGTAACCTCTTCTCCGCCTTCCCGTTCCCGCGCTTTTGGCCTTTGGCCGCCGCTGGCCTTGGTTTTGCAGCGGCTGACCCAAGCGGTGCCGGTGCTGCTGTTGATCACGCTGCTCAGCTTTTTGCTCTTGCAGCTGGCCCCCGGAGATTTTTTGGATCCCTTGCGGGCGGATCCCAGTGTCAGCCAGGAGTTTATTGCCCAAGAGGAAGCGCGGCTGGGGTTGGATAAGCCCTTGGTTTGGCAGTACTTGACCTGGCTGGGCAACCTGCTGCAAGGGGATTTCGGGGTGAGCTACACCTATCGCGTGCCGGTAGCACAGCTCATCCTCTCCCGCGCCGGCGCTACCTTGCTGTTGGCGGTGTCCTCTGTTCTGCTGACTTGGCTGATCGCCATTCCCCTTGGGATCCTGGGGGCGCTGCGGCAGAACACCCCCCTGGATCGGGCGTTGCAGTTGCTCAGCTACCTGGGCCAGGCCATGCCCAGCTTCGTGCTGGCCATTTTGCTGCTAATTGTGGCCCAAAACGTGAGCTGGCTGCCGGTAGGGGGGATGACCAGTGTTTATTTTGCCGAGCTTAGTTTGGGGGAAAAGTTGCTGGATCTGGGCCGCCACCTGCTCCTGCCCACGCTGGCCCTGAGCATCACCAGCTTTGCCGGGCTGCAGCGGATTACGCGCGGCAATTTCTTGGATGTGCTGCGGCAGGAATACATCCAGGCGGCGCGGGCCCGTGGGATCCCAGAGTGGCGGGTGATCTGGTTGCACGCGCTGCGCAACGCCGTCAACCCCTTGATCACGATCTTGGGCTTTGAGTTTGCCAATCTGCTCAGCGGCTCTTTTATTGCCGAGTTTTTCTTCAATTGGCCGGGGCTGGGCAAGCTGCTCTTGGAGGCTGTTCAAAGTTTCGACATCAATGTGGTGATGGCGGGGCTTCTGCTGGGGGCCGTGATGCTCATTCTGGGCAATTTGTTGGCCGATTTGCTCCTGATGTGGGTGGATCCCCGGATCCGACCCGACTCACTGCTGTAGTTAACCATTGCTGCTACGGATCCCTCAAACAGGCGGCTCAATTGTGGAGACAATATCCCGAATCACCGCCTCAGCCTCTTGCCGTCGGTTGCCGGCCATCTCTCCCGACCCGGCCAGAGAAACCCGATGGGTCAGTACCGGCACGAACAGTGCTTGCAGATCTTCTGGTAGACAAAAGCTGCGCCCTTTCACCAGCGCCTGAGCCCGTGCTGCCCGCGCCAAGGCCAGGGCTCCACGGGTGGATACCCCCGCCCGCAGCAGCTTGGACACGCGAGTGGCCTGCACCACCTGCAGAAGATAGTCCGCCAGGGATCCATCCAAATACACTTGATCCACCGCCGACTGAATCTCCCGCAACTCCATCAGGGAGAGAACCGGCTGCAGATCATCCACCGGCTCGGCCTGTTGCCGTTGCAAGAGTAAAGCTCGCTCTACCTCAGGGCTGGGGTAGCCAATCGACAGCCGCACCAAAAACCGATCCAACTGGCTTTCTGGGAGGGGATAGGTGCCGTGGTACTCCAAAGGATTTTGGGTGGCCAACACCATAAATGGGCTGGGCAGCGGGTAGGTGCGATCGTCCAGCGAAACCTGCTTTTCCGCCATTGCCTCCAGCAGGGCACTTTGGGTGCGGGGCGAGGTGCGATTGATTTCATCCGCCAAGACCACGTGGGCAAAAATGGGGCCGGGACGAAATTCAAAATCCCCTTTTTCTTTGTTGAAAAGGGTGAGGCCAAGGATATCTGTCGGCAATAGGTCGCTGGTAAATTGAATCCGCTGAAACTTGGCTCCCAAACTGTGGGCGATGGCCCGCGCCAAAGTGGTCTTGCCTACACCGGGTACATCTTCAAGCAAAACATGACCTTCCGCAACCAAGGCCGTGACCACCGCCTGCACCACCTGCGATTTGCCCTGAAACACGGATTCGATATTGGCAATCAGCTTGCCAATCTGTTGGTGCAAGGTTTGTAATCGCTCCGCTGGGATCCGTGCTGAACCAGACCGGGTGCTGACACTCGCCATAAACCATTCCCAAAGGGGCCTATTCCACCTTACAGGCTGGATCCCATTGCCAGCTCAGGGCGGGATCCCGCTAAACCCCAGTGAAAAACCGGAGTATCATAGACCTAAGCCCTCCACAAGGATGGATATCTTGGAACTGTCTTGCAAAAGTGAATATGCTCTCCTGGCCCTTCTGGAATTGGCCCAGCACTACAGCGATGGCCAGGTGCTGCAGATTAAAGAAATTGCGGCTCATCAGTCCATACCCGACCGCTACTTGGAGCAATTGCTGGCCACCTTGCGCAGACAGGGGTTGGTGCGCAGCCAACGGGGATCCAAGGGAGGCTACTTCCTGGCCCGAGCACCCTGGCAGATCTCGCTGCTGGATGTTATCCAGGCCATCGAGGGGGAAGATCTCACCCGCTCCCGCGACTTGCCCTCGGGCGATCTCACCCCAGAGCGGGAAGTGCTCCTGAAGGCCTGGCAAGATGCCCAAGCTGCGGCGGTAGCCATTCTCCAGAAGACCACCCTACAAGACCTCTGCGACCGGCAGGCACAACAGCAACAAGCTCGGCTCATGTACTACATCTAGGCCAGAGGCTGGAGCTGGGATCCTTGGAAGGTTTTGGGTTATCCTGAAACCCACTGCTTTTTGAATTGAGCCCTTTCCATGACCGTTCGCTCTTCTCGCTCTCAGGCTGCCGATACGTTTTCTGCGGAAGATTTTGCCCAGGCTTTAGACAAGCAAAACCTCAGCTTTCAACCGGGGCAGGTGGTGCAAGGCCGCATCTTCCAACATCAGAACGATGGCGCTCTGGTGGATATTGGCGGCAAATCCCCGGCCTTTTTGCCCCTCAAGGAAGCAGGGATCCGCCCAGGGGAAGATTTGAGTGCGCTCTTTCCTTTAAAGACAGAAGCCGAGTTTCTCATCCTGCGGGAAGATGCAGAAGGACAAATTGTGCTCTCGGCGCGGCGGCTGAGGCTGAAGCGGCTTTGGGAAGAGCTGGCCCAGAAGCAAGCCAACGGCCAGACGGTAACCGTTCCGGTGATCGCCACCAACAAAGGGGGGGTGGTGGTGGATGTGCAGGGGCTGCGCGGCTTCATTCCCCGCTCCCACCTCAGCCAACGGGAAAGTCTGGAGGAGTTGGTGGGGCAATCCTTGACAGCAAGCTTTATCGAGGTGAACCCAGAAGCCAACAAGCTGGTGCTCTCCCAAAGGGCGGCTGTAAAGTCCGAGAACCTGAGCCGCTACACCAGTGGCCAAGTGGTGGAAGGCAAAGTCAGCGGACTAAAACCCTTCGGTGTGTTTGTGGACTTGGAAGAAGGGGTAACCGGGCTGTTGCACATCAAGCAGGTCAGCCAAAGTTTTGTAGCCTCGCTACCGGATTTGTTCAAACCAGGCCAACGCATCAAAGCTGTTGTCATCGATGTGGATGAGGCCAAGGGACGGATGGCCCTCTCCCTGCGGGTGCTGGAAAAGCATCCGGGCGAGGTGCTGGAGCAGCTGGACAGGGTTATGGAGGAGGCCGAAGAGCGGGCCGGTAAACTCAAGGGGAGAATAACATCCGACGGCCAAGTCATCTGATCCCATCTCTGCCTCGAGTTCGGATGCAAAACCTGCAGAGGGAAAGCAAGACGCCTTACGGCAATCAGAGGAAAATCACTGGAAGGTGGATCCTGGCTCAGACTTGAGTTCTGCGTGCTCAACGCCTTACGGCAATCAGAGGAAAATCACGCTGGATCTTCCTGACACTTACAGTCAGGAACTGCCCGTGCTCAACGCCTTACGGCAATCAGAGGAAAATCACCCGGTAGCGCGGGTACCCACCTAGGCAAGTACGGGTGCTCAACGCCTTACGGCAATCAGAGGAAAATCACCTGGAAGGCGAGGCTTGTCGGAAGGGGCAGTCTTTCTTGTGCTCAACGCCTTACGGCAATCAGAGGAAAATCACCCGAACCGGCCTAGTCGGTAAGCCCTTGGCTTTGCGGAAAGGTGCTCAACGCCTTACGGCAATCAGAGGAAAATCACGGGCCATAGTATCCCTATAAAGACAACAGGGCCTACGTGCTCAACGCCTTACGGCAATCAGAGGAAAATCATTCGAACCCTTGCGCAGAGGGAATTTCTGATCTAAGTGCTCAACGCCTTACGGCAATCAGAGGAAAATCATGATCAAGAGGTTGACAAAAGGAGTTGAATACAATAGGTGCTCAACGCCTTACGGCAATCAGAGGAAAATCATCCGATCACGTTGCCGACGAATTCCCGACGCTGCACGGTGCTCAACGCCTTACGGCAATCAGAGGAAAATCATATCTAGGGGGATGGGGGGTACTAGAGTACCTACCCCGTGCTCAACGCCTTACGGCAATCAGAGGAAAATCATAACCATGCTTAATAACAAGATTGGCTAACTTGAGAGGTGCTCAACGCCTTACGGCAATCAGAGGAAAATCATCCAAGGATCCGCGCCGCGGATGCACGCGAGTAAACGTGCTCAACGCCTTACGGCAATCAGAGGAAAATCATGTCCAGGTCCCAATACCCTCATGGGCCCCATCCTAGTGCTCAACGCCTTACGGCAATCAGAGGAAAATCATTCGCGTCACCTCAGTTGACCGGATCCATCCGATCAGTGCTCAACGCCTTACGGCAATCAGAGGAAAATCATGCTCCGGAGACTCTCCCTCGTCCTCAAGGGGCCATCGTGCTCAACGCCTTACGGCAATCAGAGGAAAATCATCCATAGTACCTGGCCTGATCTAGAAGGGCTTTGATGTGCTCAACGCCTTACGGCAATCAGAGGAAAATCATCTTCACGTACCCCTTACCAAAGTAGGATGGGCGCACCATGTGCTCAACGCCTTACGGCAATCAGAGGAAAATCATTTAGGAAGTCATGCGCATATCTAACTTCATATGGCAGTGCTCAACGCCTTACGGCAATCAGAGGAAAATCATCAGAATGCGCCTGAAAGTTATTGGGAAGACACAGTGTGCTCAACGCCTTACGGCAATCAGAGGAAAATCATATCCCATCAACTTTGATGCCCAGAGACTTTTGCCAGTGCTCAACGCCTTACGGCAATCAGAGGAAAATCATACGCCACTCTTGCCGGCGAAAACGCCACTCTCGTTAGGTGCTCAACGCCTTACGGCAATCAGAGGAAAATCATGCAGATAGAGCTAGGTTGTATTGATCTTTCATTTGAGCCAAAAGAGAGCACTGACGAGATAGAGAAAACTCAAGAAGTTCCTGGCCAATTTGTCAAAACGAGAACATAGATGCCGGTACTGCTTTAACTTATGAAAAAAGCATTCGATTAAATGCCTCTCTTGATACAGATGCTTGTCATAATGCCGCTGCGTCTTTCTA